>DASYBH010000020.1:0-2011 GCA_036500885.1 Candidatus Dormiibacterota bacterium | reverse complement strand
TCTCTTATGTAGTGCTCGCCGCCGACGACTTCGACCCCAGCGAGGACGCGATCCTGCGGGCGGCGGCCCAGCTCGGCCGGGTCCGGCGCGCGGTGCTGGGCTGGCTCGACCCCCGCGCCAGCGCCGTCCGGGTCCGGCTCGACTCGGGGCCGGACGGCCGCATGGTCTACCGCGTCGAGGTGGCGCGGCGCGCCCGCTCGGTGGTCCAGGCGGCCTTCGGCAGCCTCGGCAACGTCGAGCTGCGCGAGGAGCCCGATCCGCCGGTTCCGCCCGCGGCCAAGCACGTGACGCGGGCGGAGCTGGTGCTGGCCAGGCCCTCCAGTGAGCCGCTGGCCCTGGTCGGCCTGGCGCCCGACCCTCTGCAGCTGTTCGCGAACGCCTTCGCCCCGGTGCGGGAGCGGCAGGGCGAGTGCGCTTCGGTGGTGCTCGACCTGCTGCCCGCCGCCGCCAGCCAGCGCCGCCGCCTGCGCGGCCAGCTCCTGGCCCAGGCCAGGGCGTCGGAGCAGGGCGGCCAGAGCGGGCTCGTGGGCCTGCTCATGGCGGTCCTGTTCCCGAGCCGGAGCCAGCAGGGCGGGCAGCAGCACGCCTCGCTGTCCGAGCAGGTGGAGCGGCGGGCGGAGGCACGCCAGCTCGCGACCAAGGTGCTGGAGCACGATCCCCTCTTCCAGCTCCAGCTCCTGGTCAGGACCGGCTCGGAGAGCGAGGAGCGCGCCCGCGGGCACATGGAGGCGCTGCTCTCGTGCTTCGACGCCTTCAGCGGCCAGAACTGGTTCCGGGTCGCCGGCTTCAACCTGCTCGGCCTCACCTTCCGCGGCGCCGACGCCTCGGCCATGAGCCGGCAGCATTTCGACCGCCGCTTCCGCACCGGGCTGCACCGGCCGTCGCGCAACAACCTGGTCACCGCCCGTGAGGTGGGCGCGCTGCTCAAGCCGCCGAGCAAGCACTGCGTGGCGCCCAACGTGCTCACCCTGGGCGGCTCGATCCCGCCGCCGCCGCCCGGCGTGCCCACCTTCCGGCGCCAGGCCAACCTGCTGCCGCTCGGCCTGATCCCGGACGGCGACGGCGGCCAGCGACTGGTCGGCGTCCCGCTCCGCGACACCTTCTTCACCTACTTCGCCGGCCGCAGCCGCTACGGCAAGACCGAGACCGCGATCAACCAGTTCCTGCACCTGGTGCGCGCCGGCCACGGCGGGCTCTTCCTCGACCCGCACGAGGACGCCATCCGGCGCATCAAGGCGCACCTCACCGAGCAGGGGTTCGCCAGCCGGATCATCGAGATCAACCTCTCCGGCACCCCCGACCACCGCCAGATCAGCTGGAACCTCTTCTCGATGAAGGGGCGCGGCCCCGACGACATCGAGAAGAAGGTGGCGGCTGTGGTCGACTCCTTCGCCTCGGTCCTGGGCTGGGACGAGCGCGCCTCCCGGGCCATGAACCTGGTCACCCAGGGTGCCCAGACGCTGCTCGAGCTGGCGCTCCAGCTCCCGCCCGAGCTTGCTCCCAACGTCTTCACGCTCCTGAGCCTGCTCTCCAGCGACGGCTGGCGGAACGGCGTGCTGCGCTACCTCTCGCCGGTCAGCCGCGAGTTCTGGAAGTCGCGCTTCCCGCGCCTGCCCGGCGAAGCCATCACCCCGGTCACCAACCTGGTCGACCGCATGCGCGCCTCCCGCGCCATCGCCTCGCTCTTCGGCGCGCCCGTCTCCGGCTACGACATCCGGCGGGCCATGGACGAGGGCAGGATCGTCCTTGCCTGCCCCGGCGCGGGCGGTCTCCAGCAAAACCGCGTGGTCGCCAACCTGCTCGTGTACGACCTGCTGCATGCCGCGCTGACCAGGGCCGAGGTGCCGGCGGAGAAGCGCCGGCTCTTCTTCGCCTTCGTCGACGAGGCCCAGACGGCGGACGGTGCCAGCAACGGCAACCTGGCCGCGCTGCTGGAGCAGTCCGCCAAGTTCGGCGTTCGCCTCTTCCTCTTCAACCAGGACCCAGAGCGGCTGTCCAGCAGGACCTGGAG
>DASYBH010000019.1:0-2306 GCA_036500885.1 Candidatus Dormiibacterota bacterium | reverse complement strand
GATCCGAGGGCGAGCACGATCGACGGCAGCAGCATCGTATGGAGGTTGGACAAGAAGTTCTGCGTAATCGGGACGTAGGAGGCCGGGCCGGGGAACACGTGCCAGTGCACGGCGAAGAGCAACACGAGGACGGGCGCGATGACGAAGGGGGGGAGCGCCAGCATCGCGAAGGTCGACCCGTTCGACGCCTGGTCGAAGAGCTTGTTCGGCCGGCGTGCCGCGCTCATCGCCATCGGGAAGGCGATGGCGAACGCGATGATCTGCGAGAAGATGATCAGCTCGAGGTCGATCGGGAACGACTCCGAGATGATGCTCGTCGTCGTCTGGTGCGTCGTGAACGACTGGCCCAGGTTCCCCTGCAGGACGTGGCCCATCCAGATGAAGTACTGCTGGACGAGTGGCTTGTTCAGGCCGAGCTCGCGGTTGACGGTTGCGACGTTCTGCGCCGTCGCGTTGGGGCCGAGGATGGTGGTGGCCGGGTCGCCCGGCAGCAGGTGGACCAGGAAGAACGCCGCGACAGAGACGAAGAGGATGATGACGATCAGCAGCGCCAATCTCTTGGCGATGTAACGGACCACGTATGTCTCTTCCCCCTTTCGTCCAACCTGCAATTCGTCAGTTCGAGGCGCCCCCGGCCTAGCGGCGGATGATCCTAGACCGCGACCCGGTGTCCTACCATGCGCCCATGCCTGACGAGGTTCCCGCCCTCAGCGGTCGCACGCGCATTGCGGTCGGTGTCGGCGTCGCCCTCGTCATCGCCGCCGGCCTCATTCTCCGCTTCTGGACGCGCTCGGGGCTGTGGCTCGACGAGGCGCTCACCGTCGACGTCGCCCGCCTCCCGTTGCACGCGCTCCCCGACGCCCTGAAGCACGACGGCGCGCCACCGCTCTACTACGTCCTGCTCCATTTCTGGATGGGCCTGTTCGGCCAGTCCAACGACGCCGTCCGGGCCCTCTCCGGGCTCTTCGCCGTCCTCACCCTCCCGGTGGGCTGGCTCTGCGGGAAGCGCTTCGGCGGGCGGGCGGTGGCGTGGACCCTGGTGGTGCTGCTGGCCAGCGCGCCCTTCGACGTCTACTACGCCACCGAGTCGCGCATGTACGCGCTGGTCATCCTGCTGACCGGCCTGGGTTTCCTCGCCCTCGAGCGCGCGGTCCGGGCGCCCCGTCCTGGCAATCTCGTAGCGGTGGCGCTCGTCACCGCCGCCCTGCTCTATTCGCAGTACTGGTCGGTCTATCTCGTGGCGATGGTCGCCCTCTGGCTCGTGGCGTCGATCTGGCGCACGCGGCGTCGCGGCCAGCCCGAAGGAGCGCCGTGGGCCGCGCTCATCGCGGTGGGCGCCGGGGTGTTGCTGTTCGTGCCCTGGGTCCCGATCTTCCTCTATCAGGCCAAGCACACCGGCACCCCCTGGGCGGCCGCGCCGAACTTCTCGGCGGTCATCAACGCGTTGACCGGGTTCACCGACAACCAGGGCTCGACCCTGCAGACCGCGACGAACCAGGGCCGGCTGCTCGCCGTCATCTACTTCGCCATGCTCGCCCTCGCCGTGTTCGGCATCGGGAAGACCGGGCGCTTCATCGAGCTCGACCTGCGCACGCGGCCCCATTCGCGTGGCGTGGGCTTCGTGGTGCTGGGCACGCTGTTCGCCGCGATCGGCGGCGGGATCATCACCTCCAGTGCGTTCTCCTCGAGGTACGCGGCGGTGGTGTTCCTCCCTTTTCTCCTTCTCGTCGCCTACGGCACCATCACGCTCCTCAACCCCAACGCGCGGGTGATCGTGGTGGGGCTCGCCGTCGCGGCCGGCCTGGTGTCGTCCGCCCAGAACGTCACCACGCAGCGCACCCAGGCGAACGCGGTGGCGACGGCCATCGATGTGCAGGCCCGGCCGGGCGACATCATCGCCTTCTGCCCGGACCAGCTCGGCCCCGCTGTCTATCGGCAGGTTCAGAGACCCTCGCAGTACGCCATGGTCGCCTTTCCCCGTCGGAACGGTCCGGCGATCGTGAACTGGGTCGACTACGCGCAGACGGTCGGTGCCGCCAGCCCCGTCCGCTTCGCGGACTACGTGGCGCAGCGCGCCGGGCGGTCGCACCACGTCTGGCTGGTCTGGCAGCCGATGTACCAGGCCTACGGGATCAAGTGCGAGCAGATCGCGGCCGACCTCGTCGCTGCCGCCACCAAGACGGGTGGGGGAGGACGCAACGTCGTCACGGCCCATCCCCGCCTCTTCTACGAGCCGATGAACCTGACCGAGATCGCCTTCGCGGGAAAGTGACCCCGGGGGCGAGGCCGAGGTGACGGACACCGTC
>DASYBH010000018.1:0-14140 GCA_036500885.1 Candidatus Dormiibacterota bacterium | reverse complement strand
GGCCCACTGCACCCCCCACCCACCCATCAGGGGGGTGGAGCGAGAATACGATCGGTCGGGAGGGACGTCAATCCTGCCCGTGAAGATCCGGGCGTCCCGCGGGTCCGGGCCCGCGACCCATCCCGCCGCCGCCTACGCCCTCCGCGCCAGCTCTCGGTCCACGATTCGCTGGTGCGCCGCCAGCTCCAGGCTGTCGTCCAGCGACTCCAGCCGCCGGCGCAGCGCCCGCTCGATGATCAGGTCGGCGAGGTGGGGGTTCTTCGGCAGCAGGCTGCCGTGCAGATAGGTGCCGAACACGTTGCCGCTCGCCAAACCCTCGGTGCCGTCGGCGCCGTTGTTGCCGCTCCCTCGCAGCAGCCGGCCCAGCGGCCGCATCCCCTCGCCCAGGAACGTCCGTCCGCTGTGATTCTCGAACCCGACCAGCGTGGACGGGCGCAGTCCGAGCGACTCGTCGGCCTCGACCACCACGTCGCCGATGCATCGCCGCTCTCCGGCCCTGGTCCACACATCGACCAGGCCGATGCCCGGCAGGTGATCCCCCGTCGCCGTCTCGTAGTAGTGGCCGAGGAGCTGGTAGCCGCCGCAGACCGCGAGCACGGCCGCGCCGCCCTCCACCGCCGCGGCCAGGTGGACCGCCTTCGTCTCCAGCAGGTCGTCGTAGACCAGCGCCTGCTCGCGGTCCTGACCGCCGCCGAAGAAGAACACGTCCACGCCCTCGATGCCGGTCGTGACGCCCTTGCCCAGCTCCAGCACCCGGGCATCGAGCCCCCGCCAGCGGGCGCGCTGCAGCAGCGTGACGATGTTGCCCCGGTCGCCGTAGATGTTCATCAGGTCCGGGTAGAGCCAGCCGATCGTGAAGCTGCCGCCTGTCGCCTGCGTCATGTAACCCAGTATGGCCGCAGCCAGCCACGCCGCACCAGCAGGGCGCGCAGGTCCAGCATCGCGGTGTAGGTGCACAGCAGGAAGCCTTCCGCGCCGGGCGGCGTCGCCTCGATCAGCCGGTCGATCGCGCGGCCGAGGTCCGGCTCGGGCGGTTCGACCGGCGACACGCCGGCGTACTTGAGACGCACCGCGAGGTCGTGCGCGCGGACACCTGTGGGCACGACCAGGTCGGCCCGACCCGCCAGCAGCTCGAAGTCCACGTCCCAGATCCAGGACACGTCGCGGCCATCGGCGATGCGGTCGTTGAGGCCGATGAGGAAGTGCCGGCCGCTGGCCCGCTCCGACTCGCGAAGAATCTCGTTGAAGCCGGTCGGATTCTTGGACAGCATCATGGTGAAGCGGCGGCCGTCCCGCTCGAAGCGCTCCTGGCGTCCGAACGCCGCAGCAGCGCCTCGCAGCCGCTCCGCCATGTAGTCCGGATCCAGCCCGAGCGCGCCACCGACGGCAAAGGCGCCGACCACGTTGTAGACGTTGTACAGACCGCCCAGCGGCACGCGGAGCCGCGTTCCCGCGGCCGTCACCTCGACGCTGTCGAGGCCGTCGAGTCGAACGTCGACGCCGGCCAGGTCCAGCTCGGGCCGGCCGAAGTCGCCGTTGGGACACTCGTAGATGCCCTCGTGACCGTAGTAGACGACCCGGAAGCGCAGGCTCGACCCGCAGCGGGGACAGGTCCGGGCGTCGGCGGCGTGGGGCAGCTCGGGCGCGGCCACCCGGGGGTCCTCGAGGCCATACCAGATCGGCGGCCGGTGCAGGTTGAGCCCTATCTCTCCCACCCGCGGATCGTCGGCGTTGAGCACCGCGTGACCGCTCTGGGGCAGACGCTCGAGCGCCCGCTGGATGGTCTGCGCGAGCAGCTCCAGCTCGCCGTATCGGTCGAGCTGGTCGCGGAAGAGGTTGCCGACCAGCACGGCGCGGGGCCGGATCTCCTCCACCGCGATCGGCAGCGTTGCCTCGTCGACCTCGAACACGGCCCAGTCCGCGTGCAGCCGCCCGTCCAGGCCGGCGCCGGCCACCGCCGAGGCCGTGACCCCGTAGATCAGGTTGGCGCCCGCGCGATTGGCCACCACTCTGCCGGCCGGCAGGCCATCGAGCAACGCCGCGACCAGGCGGGAGGTCGTGGTCTTGCCGTTGGTGCCGGTGACCAGGACGGCCCCGCCGGTCAGCTCGGCCGCCAGCTTGCGCAGGATGCCGCGGTCGATCACCCGTGCCACGTCGCCGGGGAGGGTGGTGCCGCCGCCGCGACCGGTGGCGCGGGAGAGGGCCCCGGTCGCCTTGCCCGCCAGCACCGCCACCGTCCGCCGCATCAGCTCGCGCCCGCCCACGGCCCCAGCGCCGCGACACCCTGGCCGGCCGCAGCCCTCGTCGAGCACCGCGCGAGGAATGCCGAGCCGCTGCCGGTCATGCGCCAATCTTCGCCAACCACGGGTGCGAATTCTGCCAGCTCGAGCGGGACGTGTACGAGCAGCGGACGGACCCGCCGTGTGATCACCGTCAATCCGGGGCGCGCAGGCCTCCGCGGAAGCGCCGGCCGTTCGCCTGGTAATGCAGGGCTGCGCGCGTGACCCAGCTCGCCGACGAACCCGAGAGCGGCTTCTTCACCTCGGCGGGGATGCCGGCCGCCAGGTGGCCGGGCGGCACCTCGCGACCCTCCGGAAGGACGGCGCCCGCCGCGAGCATCGCCCCCGCGCCGAGGCGGCTGCGCTGGAGCATGATCGCGCCCACGCCGACCACTGCCCCGTCCTCAACGACGCAGCCCTCCAGGCAGGCGAGGTGACCAATGGTCACGTTCTCGCCGATGACCGTGGGCAACCCCTCGCTGCAGTGGATCACGGCGTTGTCCTGCACGTTGCTGCCGGCACCGATGACGATCGTCGAGGCGTCGCCGCGCAGGACGACGCCGAACCAGACGCTGGCGTCGGGACCGACCTCGACGTCCCCTATCAGGGTGGCGGTCGGCGCCACGAACGCGTCGGGATGTATGCGCGGACGCCTTCCGTCGAGCTCGAATTCAGGCAAGGTGGCTTATAATCCTAGCCTCGTGCTGATCCTCAACCGGAGGTTGACCCCTGGCTAACAAGCTTTCGTCGAAGAAGGACGCGAAGCGCAGCGTCATCCGTGCGCAGCGCAATCGGTCGATCAAGTCGGCCGTCAAGACCAAGGTGACCAAGTTCCGCCGCGGCATCGCGGACGGCGCCGAGGGCGTCGAGGACCTGGCGACCGTGGCCATCTCGGCGTTGGACCGGGCCGTCTCGAAGGGCGTGCTCCACCGCAACAATGCCGCTCGCCGCAAGGCACGCCTCATGAAGCGGCTGTCTTCGGAGCAGACCGCGGCTGTCGCCCCGACCCCGGCCCCGGCCCCGAAGAGCGCCCCCAAGAAGACGACTCGCTCGAAGACCGCCAGCAAGCGCTAGGAGCCTGCGCTGGCGGCCTTCGGGGCCTCTCCTCATCGTTGCGGCGAGACTTCAGAGCTTCGCGAGCAGCGCCTCCAGTCCGGGTGTCGGGTCGATCTGACCGGACTTCACCTCCCACTCGTAGGTCAGCAGGGCTCGCAGGCCCCTCTCCAGCCGGTCCGCGCTGACCGCGCCAGCGGCGTCGTACGCCTTCTGCACGACGTACCCGTGCTCGCGCATCTGCGCCTGCACCTGGGACAGGGTCTCACCGCGCTCCCGCCTCGCCTTGACGTCGAGGACCAGCGCCAGGTGGCGTGCCAGGCGGTAGGCGATCGTCGTCGGCGGCTCGCGTTCCAGCAGGCCCGCCAGCACGCGCCATGCTTCCACGCCGGGCCTCGGCAGGAGGTGGTCGGTGAGCCGGAACACCTCGTCCTGGCGGCCCACGACCACCAACTCCTCGATCGCCGCCTGGTCGAGCCGGTTCCCGCTCGCCTGATAGGCAGCCAGCTTGCGCAGCTCCGAGTCGATCACGCCGAGATCCGGTCGCGAGAGCCTGACCAGCGCCGCGCCGGCGATGGTCGGCAGGCCGAGCGCCTTGGTGCGGTTGAAGATCCAGGTTTGCAGCGCGCGCGCCTTGAGTGGCGCGTGCTCCTGGCTTCGCCCGCCAGCCGCCGCGACAGCCTTGACCAGCTTGCTCGACGCGGTCAGCCGCCCATTCACCGTGACGAGCACGCGCGACGACTCTGGCACGTCAGCGAGCGCAGGCGCCAGACCGTCGGCCCGGCGGGGCACCACGCCCCTGACCACGATGACCCGCCAGGGGTCGAGGAACGGGATCTGCAGGATGGCGTCACGGAGCCTGGCGGCGGTCAGGCTCGAAGGGTCGAGCGCCTCGAAGCCGAACTCGGAGACCAGCTCACGACGCCACTCGGCGACGGTTCGCCTGGCCTCGTCGTCCACCAGGAAGCTCTCCTCCCCGTGGAGCAGCACGATCGGTCTGGCAGCCGGCATCGGTGCAGCGTACCCTCCCGACGTCTACAGGGGGAGCACGATCGTGCCCTCCTGGCTGGTCCGGCTGAGGTTGGCCCTGGGCAGGTTCCTCGCGAGCTGGCCGCCGGCGTCCGAGGCGACCAGCTGGCCGGGCCTGGCGATCCTCAGCAGGCCGGACGCAGGCGCGCTGCGGCCGCCCGCGGGCAGCAGCAGGATGTCGCACCGGCCGGCCAGCCTTGCCGCGGCCACAGCCTGACCGTCAGGGTCGAGGTCCGCCACGTCACAGAAGCTCCTGCCACCGGGAGCGCTGACCCGCACCGCCAGTTGCCCCGGCTGCGGCGCTCGAGGCTCCGGGCTCAGAACGTCGAAACGGAGGCCTGCCAGCCACCAGACCTGGCCTGCGTGGACCGCTCGCACCGCCGCCCCCCGTGCGGCCTGGGCGAGGGCCACCGAGCGCCAGACGGCGCCGGGAGGGTTGCCCTCGGGCACCAGCACCGTGGACGCCGGGTAGGACAGGCCCACGAGACCGCCGACGTGGCCGATGCCGGGGCCGGTGATCACGAGCGCCGCCAGCCGGCGCTCCCAGGGCGGCATGCGGGCGCCCAGCTCGCTGGCGACCCTGGCCGGGCTGGAGCCGCCGTCGATGAGCACGTAGCCTCCGGGCCCGTTGAGGAGCACCGCCTGGCCCTGCCCGACCGCCAGCACCGCGACAGCCGGCGCGGGCCGGGCCCAGGCGGCCAGCTCCGCCCCTCCCACCGCGAGCGGCACAAGGACTCCGGCCGCCACCGCCAGCTGGCGCAGGCGCCCGTGACTGTGCGCGGCGGCCACAGCGCCGCCCAGCGCCGCGTAGTACGCCACCCCCGACGCGGGCGGGAACGCCGGCGCCGCAAAGGCGGCGGCCGGGGCCCTGGCGAGCAGCGACGCGACCTGCTCCAGGTAGGCGAGCAGGCCGGTCAGCGGCAGGACGGCAACGCGGCCGATCTCCGGCACGGCAGCAAGCGGGGCGACGAGCAGCCCACCCGCGACCATGGCCGGCAGCAGAGGCAGCACCGCCGCGTTGGCGATCGGCGCGATCGGAGACAGGACGTGGAAGTCGCTCGCCATGAGTGGCACGGTGCCGATCTGTGCGGCGCAGGTCACCGCGAACGGCTCGCGCAGCCATCCCGGAACCCAGCGCAGCCGGCGCTCGAGGCCCGGCGTCAGCAGCACGATCGCCGCAGTGCCCACGAACGAGAGCTGGAAGCCGACGTCGAGCGCCAGTTCCGGGCTACACGCGAGCATGACGGCGGCCGTCGCGGCCAGGGACGTCCAGAGATGCGTCGGGCGGCCGAGATGCCTGGCCACCAGGGCCAGGCCGCCCATGGCCGCCGCACGCACGGCAGCGGGCGTGGCACCGCCGGCCAGCGCGTAGAGGACGATGAGCGCGACCGCCGGCAGCGTGGCCGACCTTCCCAGCAGAGGTGACAGGGCGCCCGTGATCAGTCGGGCGAAGACCGCGACCTTGAGCCCGCTGAGCACCAGCAGGTGGACGAGGCCCGTCGCGATCAGGTCCTGCTTCAGCTTCGGCGGCACGCCGGTCCTGACGCCGAGCACCACGCCCACGAGCACATCGGAGTGCGGAGGCGGCATCAGCGCGGCGATGGCCCCGCGGTAGCGATCGCGCAGCCAGCCGGGCACGGTCCTGGGGCCGCCAGCCTGAGCGAGCACCGTGAGTCTGGCGCCGCGGATCTCCAGGTACGCGCCCTTCTGCGCGGCGTAGGCGCGGCGGTTGAAGTCGGGCTGGTCACGTGGCAGGTCCAGGCGGCCGGCGACCTGTACCTGGTCGTCGATGGCCACGTCCGGAGTGCCCTTCACGAAGGCGATCACGCTCCCGGCCGGTGCGCGGATGCCGCCCGAGGTGGCCACCCGGTCCGGCGAGACCAGGAGCTCCACCCCGCTGGCCAGCAGGCGTGGGTCGTCGGCGACGCGGCCCTGGACCACGGCCTGGAGGCCAGCCAGCGCCGGGGCCCGGGCCGCCGCGGTCGGATCGCCGGTCGGGACCTCGGCGCGAGCCACCCCCAGCAGGCAGGACGCCGCCGCGAGGGCGATGGCGGCCGGCCGGACGACGCTCGCCGCAGCGGCCGCGAGCGCCGCGCCGCACAGGCCGACAAGACCCGCGGTGGGGCTGGCCGGCAGGGCCGCCATCGCGAAGGTGATGCCTGCCGAACCGGCCAGCAGGCAGGCGAGCGCGGTGGTCATACCGATACGTACCTCCGCGCCACCTGAAAGTCGGCCTCGCTCATCTGCAGGATGTCGACCAGCTCGCGCGTCGTGGCGAACCCGCCGTACTCGGTGCGGTAGCGGATCACGGCCGCCACCAGGTCGGGGGTGAAGCCGGGGACCGTCGCGAGCTCTTCGGCGGTCGCGGCGTTCAGGCTGACCCATGCCGCACGCGGCAGGCCGGTTCCGATCGAGCGCACCGTGGGGGATCGCGCCGGGCTGGTCCTGGCCGGCACCCTGATCTGCTGACCATCCTTGAGCAGACCGGCCATGCTGGGCAGCCGGGTGGGGTCGGCGTCGGCGGTCAGACCACCCGCGGCGGCGATCGCGGCCACCGCCCGCTCCCCCTTGGCCACGCGGTAGACGCCCGGGTGGGCGACCGCGCCGCTGACGTCGATCAGCAGGCCGCCCGCCGGGGGCAGGGCGGTGGCGGCCTCGGCGTCGCCGCCGGCCGCCGCGGCAGCCGGCGCCGGGCCAACTGCCGGCGCCGCGCCGCCAGCCACCCTCGGCGACGCGGGAGTGGAGGGGCCGCCGTAGACGAGGACGCCGGCGAGCGCGGCCATGACCAGGAGAGGTGGAAGCGCAAGGCCGAGGACGAGGCGCCAGCGAGGCACCAGCGCCAGCCGCGCCGTGAGCGATGAGAGGATTCGAGGGTGCATGGCCCGCAGGCTATGGCGGCCGAGGACGGATGCCAACACACCCTGTTAAGAGCGTGAGGAGGCTTTCAGCGAGCGAAAAAGCCGGTCGGACGGATGGAGACGATCACGCGCGCGTCGCGGTCCGCAACCTCGGTGACGACGCCCCTGTAGCGGTGCTGGAGCACCTGGAAGAAGCCACCCGTGGGATCCGGATCGATGGTCTCGACGACGCCGCGCACCTGGAGGTAGCGGTACTCGTTGCCAGGGTCGGTGATCGACAGCGCCACTCGCGGCTCTCGCTGGAGGTACCGGTAGTTGTGGCGGTGGTTGGTGTGGGTCATCTTGATGACGCCCAGCTCCCGGTCCCACAGGAACCACATCGGGTTGACCAGGGGCGCACCGCTGGAGGCGACGGTGGCGAGGTGGGCGAAGAGCGGACGGTCGAGCAGGTCGAGGTGCGAGTCAGGCGGATTCATCCGGCAAGCAAACCAGAAAGGTCCCGGCGAGCACCGTCATGGCCGGAGTCGCGTCCCGCATCGGGAACGGTACCCTGGGGTCGAGCACAGCGGCACCCGGCGAGGTTGCGGCGGCCGAGTTGGGGCGTGGCCAAGTGGTAAGGCAACGGACTTTGGATCCGTGACCGAAGGTTCGAATCCTTCCGCCCCAGCCAGGGAGTCCGAGTTCAGCGGAGCAGCAAGCGTATCAGCAGAGGCGCGACCGGCAGGTGCTCCTCTCAGCGGCCCGCCGCGCCCTCATCCTCCAGGCAGCACTCGTCGAAGTCGAACGGGCTGGCGCCGGCGCGGGCCAGGAGCTCCTGCACCGGCTCCTCGCCGCACGCCGGGTCGACGGAGCGGGCAACCGGGACCCCCGCGACGACCGTCGCCCCGGCCAGCTGCAGCGCCGATGCCGCGCTCTGGAGCCTCGCGCCGCTGACCAGGGCGTCGTCGACCAGCAGCAGCGCCATCCCGGAGACGTCGGTGGTGACACGGTAGCCATCGTCGCTCGCCCTTCCGTCGTCCAGCCGCCCTGGGCCCCGGCAGAGGGGGCGGATCATCGGCTCCTGCCAGCCGAGGCGGCCCAGCGCCGTCTCCAGCGGGTGCAGCCCCGGGCGGTCCGCGCTGGAGGGCACCACCGCCACCGCTGACCACGAGCTCCCGGCGACGCGCCTGATGCAGCTCCCGTGGGTTGCCAGGAAGCGCGCCAAGAGCGCCGCGATCCGGTGCGAGAACTCCCGCCGGACGTCGGGATGCCGGCTGCGCTTGTACTCGCGCAGGTACTCGTGCAGCTGCTCGTCTGGCGTGCTCAGCGAGACCGGGACGACGAGACGGACGGGCCTGGAGACCTGCCTCAGGACGTCACGGCAGGCCACGCACAGCGCCCGCGGAGGCTGCGCCGCACCGTGGCACACGCGGCAAACGGTCGGCCCCCGCGGGGGCACCCGCGTGAGTATTCCCCGAAGCGGATCGGTGAAGTCGTCAAAGGCCCGCATGCAGCCGTCAAGGTAGCGTCGCCTGATCTCGCGGCGCCGTCAAGACCCGGGTTGCCCTGGCGACCTCGTCAGCGCCGCGAACGACCCGACCCAGACCCCGGTCGAGGTGGCGCCTCGCCCACTCCTCCTCCGCCGACAGGCCGTCGACGAAGAAGACAGGGCGGGCCTGGCCGAAGGCGACACGGGCGAGCGCACCGGAGCTGCCCTCGGCCCCACCCTCGATCACCGCCACGGCGGCCGAGAGTCCGCTGAGCACGGCGTTCTGGAGCGGGAACGTGCCCGTGGCGGGCGGGGCGTCGGGCCAGAATGGCGACACCAGAGCGCCGTGAGCCGCGATCTCATCGGCCAGCTCGCGGTGCTCGGGCGCCTGGACATGGCCGATACCCGCGCCCAGGACCGCGATCGTCCGGCCCCCGCGGGCCAGCGCCGCCCGATGGCTGGCGGCGCTCGTGCCGCCGTCCAGGCCCGACACCACCGTGCAGCCGAGGTCCACCAGGTCACCGGACAGCGCCTCAGCCCGCTCGATGCCCGCGGGGCTCGGCCTGCCGGTTCCCACCACCGCGACGGTCCAGCGATTGGCGGGCTCCAGCGCGCCGCGGACGAACAGGACGGGCGGCCGGTTGAAGACCATCCGGAGGTTGACCGGGTAGTCGTGGTCGAGGATCGTGACCACCCGGATGCCCGAGTCCTCCAGGCGGGCGATGGACGCCTCCTGCCGGGAGATGGCGCCGTCGCCGACCCCCCGGCGCAGCTGTTCGGCCAGCGGCACCTCGTCCGGCTCCAGGGCCTCCCACCGGCCGTGGATCAGCCCCAGGGCGCTCCCGGTGGCGTCGATCAGCGTCGCGGCACGGTGCCACTCACCCCGCATGCCGGCGACGAGCGCCAACACCGCAGCACGCTCACTCAACGAAGGGCCACTCGCCGGACACGATCAAACATCCGTTCGTACACTACCTCGGTGACTCCCCGCATGAATCACTACGAACCCGCCCACCGCCGCACCCACTCCTCTCACAGCCGACCACGTAGCCTGACGACCCCCGGCGGCCCCGGTCAACCAAGAGAAGATTGCCTGGCGATGCTGAACACTCCCTTCACCCCGGACGAGCTCGCTCGCTATGCCGGCGTCACGATCGGTCGCTGCCTCGACCTGCAGCCCGGCGAGCTCCTCCTGATCAACTACGAGCACGAGCACCGGCCGCTGGCTCTTGCGCTCGCCGACGCCGCGTTCCGGCGCGGGCTCCGTGTGGACGCGCAGGTCGTGGACGGGCTGTTCGACCGCGCTGAGATCGAGCTCGCCAGCGACACGGCACTGGGCTCGTTCGCGCCCTGGCGGATCGCCCGTTCGGTCGCCCGCACCGAACCCGGCACGGCCGCCGTGTTCATCGACGGCTCGGCCGAGCTGGACGCCCTCGATGGATGCGACCCGAATCGGATGGCGGTGCGCGCCCGCCGGTTGGGTCAGCAGCTCTCCGAGCTCTTCGAGCGCATCGAGGCCAACCTCGACACCTCCGTCATCCTGGCCTACCCGACGCTCGCCTGGGCTCGCCGCGTCTACCCGGACCTGTCGCCCGGCGCCGCCCAGCGCGCCCTGGCCGAGGACCTGCTGCGCTTCGCCCGCATCGGACCGGAGGACGGCCCCGGCGACGATGCGCTGAGCCGCCACATCGCGAGCCTTCGGGAGCGCGCCGATGTCGCCAATCGGCTGCAGATCAGAGAGCTGCGCTTCCGCGGACCCGGCACCGACCTTCGGCTCGGCCTGCCCGAGGACGCCCTCTGGAACTGTGCCGAGGAGACCAACGCGCACGGCCGCACGGTCTTCGGAAACCTGCCCAGCGAGGAGGTCTACACGTCACCGGCCGTGTCAGCCACCGAGGGCGTCGTTCGCTGCACGATGCCGCTCGCCCACCAGGGCCGGCTCTTCGAGGAGCTGAGCGCGGAGTTCCGCGACGGCCGGCTGGTCCGGCTCGACACACGGACCGAGGAGCAGCGTGCCGCCCTGCTCGCGCACCTGGACGTCGACGAAGGCGGCCGGCGCCTGGGCGAGGTGGCGCTGGTCGACGCCGGCTCGCGCATCGGGCAGCGGGGGCGCCTGTACTGGAACACGCTGCTGGACGAGAACCAGGCGTGCCACGTGGCGTTCGGAATGGGCTTCGCCAGCTGTCGCCGCCACGGGCGGCGTGGCGCCGACCTCAACAGCTCGCGGACGCACATCGACGTGATGATCGGCTCACCCGAGGTCGAGGTCACCGGCACGACCGCGACCGGCGAGGCGATCCGCCTGATCGCGGACGGCGTCTGGCGTCCCATCTGATCAGAGGCGGTGCGCGGCAGTATGCTGCCAGCAGCAGGACGCTCCCAGGCCCCCACCATCGGGACGTCCTCGAGAACGCGGGAGAGAGAGGACATTGCGGATTGGGATACTCGGCGCCGGCCGGATCGGCGCGTTCCATGCTCGTGCCCTTGCGGCCGACCCCCTGGTCAGTGAGCTGACCATCACCGACACCGACCAGCGCCGGGCCGAGCGCCTGGCGGATGAGCTCCGCGCCCGGCACGCCGCCTCCGCCCAGGAGCTGGTGGCCGCCGGGGTCGACGCGCTGGTCATCGCGACCGCCACCCCCGCCCACGCGCCGCTGCTCCACCTGGCGGCCGACGCGCGCCTGCCGGCGTTCTGCGAGAAGCCGATCGCGCTCGACCTCGACACGACCGACGACGTCCTGGAGCACGTGGCGGCGACCGGCATCCTCCTCCAGGTCGGCTTCCAGCGCCGCTTCGACCCCGGCTACCTCGCTGCCAGGCAGGCGGTCCGCTCGGGCGCGCTGGGCGAGCTCTCCCTCGTGCGCGTGACGGGCCACGACCCGGAGCCACCGCCAGAGGAGTACGTGGCCGCCTCCGGCGGCATGTGGCGCGACCTGCTGATCCACGACTTCGACGTCGTGCCCTGGGTCGTCGGCGAGGACATCGTCGAGGTGTATGCCGAGGGCACCGCACGCTCCGAGATGTTCGACCGCTACAACGACGTGGACACCGCTGCCGCCGTGCTCCGGTTCTCCAGCGGCCTTCTGGGGGTGGTCTCCGGCAGCCGGCACGACCCACTCGGCTACGACATCCGGCTGGAGGTGTTCGGCTCCCGCGACAGCATCGCCGTCGGGCTGGACGAGCGGACGCCTCTGCGCTCGGTGGAACCCAACGTGGCCAGGCGCCCCCAGCGCGGCTACCGCGACTTCATGGAGCGCTTCGCGACCGCCTACACAGCCGAGCTCCACGCGTTCCTGGAGGCGGTGCGGGACGGGCTGCCCAGCCCGTGCGGCGGCCAGGCGGCGCGCCAGGCGCTGCGCCTCGCGCTGGTGGCCGAGCGGTCCCGCGCGCAGCACCGGCCGGTGGCGGTCTGGGAGATCGGCTGATCGCGCCCGCCTCACGGGTCCGGGCGGAGCTGCAGCCCATCGCCGCCATGCCGGGGGCATGAAGCAGCAGTTGGCGCGATCGGCGCGCGAAACTCATCGGCACTCGAGGTCCATCTGCCGAACCGAGAAGTCGGAGCGGGTCATGCCGGGCGGCGAACAGGGGTTCGCGGCAACTATACTTGACGCCGGCCTTCACACCATGACCTGAGCGAGCCGGGCACAGGCGAGGTGTTCCAGCACGAGCGCCGCGGCCGTGCCCATCCGCCTGCCCGCTGAGCGAGGCCTGGCGCTCGAGGCGTGCACCTCCTGTGCCGGACGTTCCAGCGGGGTTCCGTCCATTCCTGGTCAATCGAGGAGCGTTGCGACATGTCGATCATCGAGACCCGCGGCCTGCGCCGTTCCTTCCGCACCCGCGGCCGCACCGTCGAGGCGGTGGCCGGCGTCGACCTCTCCGTGGAGTCCGGCGAGATCTTCGGCTTCCTCGGCCCCAACGGAGCGGGCAAGACGACGACCCTGCGCATGCTGGCCACCCTGCTCACGCCGACCGACGGCGAGGCGACCGTCGCCGGCTGCGACCTCCGCCGGGCGCCCCAGCGGGTGCGTGAGCGGATCGGGTACGTCGGACAGGCGGGCGGCTCCGACCCCCAGATCACGGCCCGCGCCGAGCTGGTGCTGCAGGGCCGTCTCCACGGCATGAGCAGGGCCGAGGCCAGGGTGCGGGCGGCCGAGCTCGTGGCGCTCGTCGAGCTGGAGGCCGCGGCCGACCGGATCACCGGCACCTATTCCGGTGGCCAGCGCCGCCGCCTCGACATCGCGCTGGGCCTGATGCACCGGCCCGGCGTGCTCTTCCTCGACGAGCCGACCACCGGCCTCGACCCGCAGAGCCGCGCCCGCGTGTGGGAGGAGGTGCGGCGGCTGCGCGAGGACGGCGTGACGGTGTTCCTGACCACCCACTACCTGGACGAGGCGGACGCGCTGTGCGACCGGCTGGCCATCATCGACCACGGCGCGATCGTGGCCGAGGGGACGCCCGAGGAGCTCAAGCGCCGCATCGGCGGCGACGTGGTCACCCTCGGCCTGGACGCCGACCGCGAGCGCGCGGTGCTCCTCCTGCAGGCCCAACCATTCGTGCGCGAGGCCGCGGTCGAGGACGGGACCGTCCGCCTCACCGTCGAGCGCGGCGAGACCGCCCTGCCGGCCATCCTGCGACTGCTGGACGGCGCCGGCCTCGAGCTTCGAGAGATCTCGCTGACCCGCCCCAGCCTCGACGACGTGTTCCTGCGCCAGACCGGCCGCTCGCTGCGCGAGCAGGCCGCCTGATCCTCCGGAGACCTGCCATGAAGATCCTTCGCGACACCTGGCTGATGTTCCAGCGGCACATGGGACTGTTCCTGCGCAACCCGGTCTGGGTCGTCATCGGCCTGATCCAGCCGCTGCTCTACCTTCTGCTGTTCGCGCCGCTGTTGAAGTCCGTCTCGACCGTTCGGGGATTCCCGGCCGGCGGCGCGTACAACGTGTTCGTGCCGGGGCTGCTGATCCAGCTGGGCCTGTTCGGCGCCACCTCGGTCGGCTTCGGCCTGATCCAGGAGCTGCGCATCGGCGTGATCGAGCGGCTGCGCGTGACGCCGGTCAGCCGTCTCGCGATGCTGCTCGGTCGCGCGCTGCGCGACGTGTTCACGCTGCTGGTCCAGTCCCTGCTGCTCATCCTGCTCTCGCTCCCGTTCGGCCTGAACATCCATCCGGTGGGCATGGTCGTGGTCCTCGGGCTGCTGGCCCTGATCGGCCTGCTCTTCACGTCCATCTCCTATGCGGTGGCGCTCTGGTTGAAGAGCGAGGACTCCTTCGCCCCGCTGGTCTTCTCGGCCACGCTGCCGCTCCTCCTCCTCTCAGGGGTCCTGCTCCCGATGAGCCTGGCGCCCGACTGGCTCCGCACCATCGCGCTGGCCGACCCGCTCTCCTACGCCGTGGACGCGGCCAGGGCGGTCTTCAACGACCACACCGGCGACGTCAGCGTGGTGAAGGGCGTGG
>DASYBH010000017.1:0-9487 GCA_036500885.1 Candidatus Dormiibacterota bacterium | reverse complement strand
GACCTGCCGCACGTGTTCGACCCGTGGTACCGGGCAGGCAAGCGCGACGGCCGGGTCGGCGGCCTCGGCCTGCTGATCGTGCGCGAGGTCGCGGCCGCTCACGGCGGCAGGGTGGACGTCAGCAGCCGGGAGGGCAAGGGCGCCACGTTCACGATCCGGCTGCCGGTCGCCGGCCCGAAGCCGGTTCCGGCGGAGCGCCCCACCCCGCGCGAACTGCCGGCCCCGAGGTCAGCCGGGGCGCCGGCGCCGTAGCGCTGCGCGGATCACAGACCGAGCTCACGCATGCGCCTGTCCGCGCCGCTGCCACGCACGGCCTCGAGCCAGTCCTCCCAGTCAGGGGCCCCGGCCATCAGCCCTGCCGTCTCGTCCACGGCCGCTACCCGTGCGCCCTCGTCTCCGTCCAGGCCGATTGCATCAGTCGAGGGCCGCCTGACCACCTCCATCTGAGCCTGCGATTGTGCATCGTCGGGCCCCTCGGCCGCTATACCTGCGCCCGCACGCCCGCGGCCGCTCGCAGCAGCCGGTCGAGGGCCGCCGGGGAGCCGTCGGGCACCGACAGCACCACGCCGTCCACCAGACCGCGGGCGTCGGCCAGCAGCTCCTCCACCAGCCGGAGACCCACCTCCTCCTCGCCGTCCCCCGCCCGCCGCATGGCCTCCAGCGCGGCCTCCGGAACCGTCACGTCGGGCACCTCGTGGCGCAGCTCCTCGGCCTCGCCGAAGCTGCTCAGGGGCCTGACCGCCAGCAGGACGGGGACGCGCCGGCCCGACAGCCCGGCCAGCATCCGGCGCAGCCCGTCCAGCTCGTAGAGCGGGCGCGTCAGCAGGAAGTGCACGCCGGCGCCGATCTTCCCGTGCACGCGCGCCAGCTCGGCCTGGAGGTCGGGCGCTCCCGGGTTGCAGCGGGCGCCGACGCAGAAGGAGGTCGCGGCCTCCAGCACGAGGCCGTTCGAGTCGCGGCCGTGGTTGAGACCGTCCAGCAGCTCGATCAGCCCGACGGAATCGACCTCCCAGATGCCGTCCACGTTCGGGTAGTCGCCCCGCAGCGGCGGGCTGCCGGTCCGGCAGATCACGCTGCGGATGCCCAGCGCGTGCGCGCCGAGCAGGTCGGCCTGCAGCGTCATGATGCTCTTGTCCCAGGTGGTGACGCTCAGGACCACCTCGACCTGCAGCCGCTGCTGGAGGTGGAGGGCCAGGCTGAGCGGGCTCATCTGCGCCCTGGCGCTCGCGGTGGGGACGATCGAGAACAGGCTCACGCCCTGGCCGCGCACGCGCGTCACCTCCGCGGTCGCGTGCTCGGCGCCGCCGCCCACCGGCGGCGCCACCTCGACGGCCACCACGAACCTCCGCGCCGCCAGCTGCTCCGCCAGCCCCCCGTCCACCGGGTCTCCGTCGACGGGCTCGGAGCGCGCCGCGGCGGCCACCCTGGCGCGGGCCCGATCCGCCGGCCGCCCACCCGACGCCGCCTCCGCCGCGGCCCGGATGTGCTCGGGCGTCGTGCCGCAGCAGCCTCCGATCAGGACGGCGCCCGCCTCGACGTACCGGCGCGCGTGTCGAGCGAAGTACTCGGCGTCGACGCTGTACTGGAACCGGCGGCCGCCCACCATGCGCGGCACCCCGGCGTTGGGCTGGGCGCTCAGCGGCAGGGTCGTATGGCGGCCGAGCTCCCTGACCACCCTGAGCAGGCCCTGCGGCCCCAGCGTGCAGTTGGTGCCGCAGATCGCGACCGGGAGCTCGCTCAGCGCCTGGGCGACCGCCCGGGGGCTCTCGCCGGCGAGCGTCTGCCCATCGTCGGCGAACGTCATCTGGGCCACCACGGGGAGGCTGCACAGGCCGGCCGCCACCCGCACCGCCTCGACCATCTCGGCCAGGTAGCCGAACGTCTCGAAGATCAGCAGGTCCACCCCGCCGTCCACCAGCGCCTCGACCTGTCGCGCGATCGCCCCGGCGCGGGCGGCTGGATCGACGCGGCCGCGCTGGGCCGCGGTCACCGCCGTCGACACGGAGCCGGCCACGAACACGGGGCGAGAGGCGGCCGCCCTGGCCTCCAGCGCGATGCGGGCGCCGGCGAGGTTGATGTCGCGCGCGGCCTCCGCGAGGCCGTGGACCGCCAGGCGGAGCGGGCCCGCGCCGAAGGTGTTGGTCTGGATGACGTCGGCCCCCGCCGCCAGGTAGCCGTCGTGGATGGCCCGCACCAGACCCGGGTCCGAGAGGTTGAGCTCCGGGAGAGGCCGGTCGAGCGAGATGCCGGACGCGTGGAGCATGGTGCCCATGGCGCCGTCGCAGATCAGCACGCGCTCCGACAGGGCGTCCAGGAACTCCGTCATCGTGCGTCCCCCAGCGCGTCCACGATCTCCAGCGCGACCTGGGCCATCAGCCGGTCCTGGTAGCGGTCGAGGTCGAGGCCCGTGACGTCCTCGACCCGGTTGAGCCGGTACGTGACCGTGTTCGGGTGCACATGCAGCTCGCGCGCGGCCCGCTGGAGGCTGCCGTTCTCGCGCAGGTAGACGGCCAGCGTTCGCAGCAGGCCGGGGCGCTGCGCCTCGTGCTCGCGGAGCGCGCCCAGCACCTCGCGGGCGAACGAGCGCAGCTCCTCCAGGTCGGGCACCTGCAGCAGCAGGCGATGGATGCCGAGCTCCTCGAACGGGACGACCTGTCCGTGGCGTCCGAGACGACGCAGCGTGCCCACCGCCCGCCGCGCCTGGGCGTACGCACGCGCCACCTCGGAGGGGTCGCGACAGACGCCCCCGATGCCGATCGTGAGCACGGAGCCGGGGAACAGGCGCTCGATGTGGGCCAGGCACGCCGTGGCCAGCGGCACCGACCCCAGCCGGTGGGTGTCGCCGGGCGCGGGACGCTCGCGCGCGACGATCACCATCTCGCCCTCCAGGACCCCGGCGATGGCGTCCGGCGCCCGCCGCGTCACGAGGGGGCCCAGGCTGTCGGTGACGCGACGGGTGCGTCCGGGGTCCACCTTCTCGTCCGCCTCCAGGACGATCGAGATGACCCGGTGCGCGTGCGCCGGGTCGTAGCCGAGGTGGCGCGCCCACCGCAGCAGCTCCTCGCGGTCCCGGGCGTGGCCGAGCAGCAGGCCCTCCACCAGGCCGTCGTGCACGCGGCCCGCCGCCGCGGCGACCATGCGCTCGCGGCTCATGATCACGCCGCAGATCGTCGCCCCGTGCTCGGTGACGAGCAGGCTGACGTCCTCGCCCGCCTCCAGCCGCCGCTCCTCGACCGTCAGCAGGTAGGCCAGGATGTCGTCACCGACCAGGATCGGGGCGGCCACCAGTGGGGGGCTGGCGTCGGCGCCGGGCAGCCGGAGGGCGCGCCGCGTCTGAGCCAGCGTGCCCAGCAGGCGGCCCAGGCTCCTGCCGGAGATGTGCCGCTGCAGCGCGGCCGCCGCCTCCGACGGCGTCTGGCCCGGCCCGGCCGCCGCGAGGACGTCGAGCGTCGGGCTCACGACCCCGACCTGGGAGAGGATGCGCTCGGCCAGCAGCCCGGCCACGGTCTGGAGGTCGGCGCTCTGGAGCGCCAGGCCCGTCAGGTGGTGGTAGATCGTGACGAGCTCACGGAGCACCTGGTTGTCGCGGGCCGCCTGGTCGACACGCGCTACCGCCATGCTCGGAGGATACGCCGGAGCCGTCTCCTCCTTGTGCCCGAACACAGCGGGCATGGCGTGCAGGCGGTTGCGCATGGGCGTTCCGCATGTCGAAACGCCGTTCCACCGTCTGTGAGATCCCACAAAAGCGCTGGCCAATCTCCGGCGAAATCGTCATTGCCCGGCCAGGCGGGGCCGACTAACGTCCAGGGAGATGGACGTCCAGGAGACTGCATGCGACATCAGGGACCGGGCCCTGGCGGGGGCCGGTGCGGACCTGATCGAGTGGGCTGCGCGCGAGATGCCGGTCCTCCTCTCGATCCGTGAGCGGTTCGAGCTCGAGAAGCCGCTGCAGGGCCTGCGGCTCTCCGCGTGCCTGCACGTCACCTCCGAGACCGCCAACCTCCTGATCACGCTGGCGGCCGGCGGCGCCGAGGTCGCCGTCTGCGGCTCCAACCCGCTCTCGACGAACGACGCCGTGGCGGCCGCGCTGGTGGAGCGCCACGGCATCCGGACCTACGCGATCAGGGGCGAGGACGACCAGACCTACTACACGCACATCGCCGCCGCCGTGGCTCACCGGCCCGACATGACGATGGACGACGGCGCCGACCTGGTGACCATGCTCCACCGCAACGGCGGGCGGCAGCTGGAGCGGGTGATCGGCGGCACCGAGGAGACCACGACCGGCGTGGTCCGGCTCAGGGCGATGGCCAGGCAGGGCGTGCTGCGCTACCCCATCGTGGCGGTCAACGAGGCGGCCACGAAGCACATGTTCGACAACCGGTACGGGACCGGGCAGTCGACCATCGACGGCATCGTGCGGGCCACGAACGTCCTGCTGGCCGGCAAGACGTTCGTCGTCGCCGGCTACGGCTGGTGCGGGCGGGGCCTGGCGAGCCGGGCCAGGGGTCACGGCGCCGACGTCGTGGTGACCGAGGTGGACCCGGTGCGGGCGCTGGAGGCGGCGATGGACGGGTTCCGCGTCCTGCCCATGGACGGGGCCGCCGAGATCGGGGACATCTTCGTGACGGTCACGGGGGACGTCAACGTGCTGGACCGGGCGCACTTCGAGCGCATGAAGGACGGCGCCATCCTGGCCAACTCCGGCCACTTCAACTCGGAGATCAACCTGAAGGCCCTGGACGAGCTGGCGCAGGAGGTGCGCGAGGTCAGGGCGAACGTCCAGCAGTACCGGCTGGGCAACGGCCGCCGGCTGCACGTGCTGGCCGAGGGCCGGCTGATCAACCTCGCCGCGGCCGAGGGGCATCCCGCCGCCGTGATGGACATGAGCTTCGCCAACCAGGCGCTGTGCTCCGAGTACCTGGCCCGCCACGCGAACGAGCTGGAGCCCAGGGTGTACGACGTGCCCACCGAGATCGACGGCGAGGTCGCCCGGCTGAAGCTGGAGGCCATGGGCGTCGCGATCGACACGCTCACCGAGGAGCAGGTCAGGTACCTCGCCTCCTGGGAGGAGGGAACCTGATGTCCACGTTCAGCGACGCGCCGCGGCACTTCATCACCAGCGAGAGCGTCACCGAGGGCCACCCCGACAAGATCTGCGACCAGGTCTCCGACAGCGTGCTCGACGCCATCCTCGGCCAGGACCCGCTGGCGCGCGTCGCCTGCGAGACGTCGGTGACCACCGGGCTGGTCCTGGTGTCCGGCGAGATCACCACGACGGCGGTCGTGGACGTGCCGGGCATCGTGCGCGAGACGCTGCGGCGCATCGGCTACACGGACCCCACCGCCGGGTTCGACGCCGACGCCTGCGCGGTGCTGGTCGCCGTCGGCAAGCAGAGCCCCGACATCGCCCAGGGCGTCGGCAACGCGCTGGAGGTGCGGACCGGCGGCGAGGACCACGACGCGATCGCCGACGTCGGCGCCGGCGACCAGGGCATGATGGTCGGCTTCGCCTGCGACGAGACGCCCGAGCTGATGCCCCTGAGCATCAGCCTGGCGCACAGGATCACGAAGCGCCTGGCGGAGGTCCGGCGGTCCGGCGAGCTGCCGTACCTGCGTCCCGACGGCAAGAGCCAGGTGACGGTGGAGTACGCGTACGGGAAGCCAAAGCGCATCGAGGCGATCGTCGTGTCCACCCAGCACACGCCGGACGTCGACTCCGACCAGATCCGCCGCGACGTCGGTGACCACGTGATCATGCACGTCGTCCCCGAGGAGCTGATCGACGCGGGCACGCGCGTCTACGTCAACCCGACCGGCCGGTTCGTCATCGGCGGGCCAGTCGGCGACGCCGGACTGACCGGCCGGAAGATCATCGTCGACACGTACGGCGGCGTGGTCCGGCACGGTGGCGGCGCGTTCAGCGGCAAGGACCCGACGAAGGTCGACCGCTCCGCCGCCTACGCCTGCAGGTGGGTGGCCAAGAACGTCGTCGCGGCCGGCCTGGCCCGGCGCTGCGAGGTGCAGGTGAGCTACGCGATCGGGATGGCCCGGCCGCTCGCCATCAGCCTGGAGACGTTCGACACCGCGACCGTGCCCGACGACGAGCTGCTGCGCGCGGTCCAGGCGGTGTTCGACCTGCGGCCGGGCGCGATCATCCGGGAGCTGGACCTGCGCCGGCCGATCTTCGCTCCCACCGCCGCGTACGGCCACTTCGGCCGGACCGACATCGACGCGCCCTGGGAGCGGACCAACCGCGTGGAGGAGCTGCTGGCCGAGGTCAAATCGGGCGCGGCGCCGGCCGCGGCCCAGTAGGGGGCAGGCGAGATGGCGACGACAGCACGGACGGCCGCGGCGGCCGATGAGCAGCCCGGCGGCGCGGCGCGAACGGCGGCGGAGGGCGTCCACCTCGTCGGCAGCGTGCCGCTGGCCAGCCCGGAGGAGGTGTTCCGCACCCTCGCGGCCGGTCTGGGCGACCGCGTGCGGCGCATCCCGGACGGCGAGACCGGTCCCCGCTCGGACTGGATCGTGTGGCAGTACCCGGTGCTCAGCGCCCGCCCCCAGTTCGAGGTGGGCCCGCCCGGCCCCGGCCACTACCGCGCGCTCCCACGTCTGCGCCTGCGGGCGGGCGAGCGGGCGGAGAGCATCCGCTTCGAGAACCTCGGCTACGCGCAGGCGGCCGTCGCCTCCTACCGCGTGTTCGCCCGGCTCAAGCGGGACGGAATCATCCCCAGCGCGTGCCGGCTGCAGGTCTGCCTGCCCACACCGCTCGCCCCGATCAGCGCCTTCGTCGCGACCGAGGACCAGGCGGCGCTGGAGCCGATCTACGAGGCGCAGATGCTGAGCGAGCTGGCCGAGATCACGAGCTCCATCCCGCACGAGCAGCTGGCGATCCAGTGGGACACCAACGTCGAGCTCGGCATGCTCGAGGGCGCCATCCCGGTGTGGTTCGCGGAGGACGACCTGCCCCCCCGGCAGATCAGGGGGGGAGGTGCGGACGTGCGGGCCGGGATCCTCGAGCGGCTGCTGCGGCTGAGCCGGCACGTGCCGCCGGCGGTCGAGCTCGGCTACCACCTCTGCTACGGCGACTCGCAGCGCCGCTACTTCGGCGAGCCCGCCGACGCCGGCAAGCTGGTGCAGATCGCCGGGGCGCTGGCCAGCAGCCTGGGCCGCCCGCTGAACTGGATCCACATGCCGGTGCCCAGGGATCGCGCCGACGAGGCGTACTTCGAGCCGCTGCGCGAGCTGCGCCTGCGGCCGGAAACCGAGCTCCACCTGGGGCTCATCCACCTCACCGACGGGGTGGACGGAGCCAGGCGGCGGATCGAGGCGGCCAGCCGAGTCGTCCCCCGCTTCGGCGTGGCGACCGAGTGCGGGTGGGGCCGGCGCGCGCCCAGCGCGGTCGGCGAGCTGATCGAGATCCACCGGCAGGTGTCGGCCCCTCTCGCGACCGGCGCCCCGCGGCCATCGGTGTTCGCGTGGCCGGACGGCTTCGCGCGCATCCCGGACGAGAGGTGGACGACGCAGGACGTGGACAGCTTCGGCCTCGCGTACGACACCGTCGAGCACCACGGCTGGTACCGAAACCTGGACCCGACGGTCGAGGACCTGGCCAGGAACCTGCGCGAGGGCGACCTCCTGGTCGACTACTCGGGCGGGACCGGCATCCTGCTGGACCGGCTCAAGCTGCGCATGTTCGACCGCCAGGTCGGGATGCTGATCGTCGACAGCTCGGCGAAGTTCCTGCGTGTGGCGCTGGAGAAGTTCCGCGACGACCCGCTGGTGGGCCTGCGCCTGCTGCGGTACCTGAAGGACGAGAAGCGGCTGCAGGAGCTCGACGAGGTGCTGGGGCCGGAGATGATGGCGAGGGGCGTCGACGCGATCGTCTCGACCAACGCGATCCACCTGTACTACGACCTGCCGGACACGCTCGGCTCCTGGGCGCGGACGCTGCGGCCGGGCGGCCGGCTGTTCATCAACTCCGGCAACATCCGCAATCCGCGCGCCAGGCCGAACGAATGGATCCTGGACGAGACGGTGTGGGTCATCGACGAGGTGGCCGAGGGCCTGGTGCGCACCGACTCCCGCTACGCGGCGTACCGCGACACCCTCGACGACGAGGCCCGCATGACGGCGCACCGAGCGCACCGCGACCGCGTGTTCCTGACCCCGCGGCCGCTGCAGTTCTACGAGGACGCGCTGACCGGCGCCGGCTTCCGCCTGGAGGAGGTGCGCGAGGAGACGATCGGGGCCAGCGTCGACGACTGGTTCGAGCTGATGAGCGCGTACCACGACGCGGTGCTGGGCTGGGTCGGCGGCACCGAGAAGGTGGACGGGAAGCCGCCGTCGCCCGAGGCGGTGCAGGACCGGCTGGGCCTCATCCGCCACTCCATGGACATCCTGTTCGGCGGGCGCAGGGACTTCCTCGCCTGCTGGACGTACATCACCGGCCGGCGGTGAGAGACGTCTACGTCGCCGGGGTGGGCATGACGCTGTTCGCCAAGCAGCCCGAGCGCACCCTGAAGGACCTGGCCGGCGAGGCCGTGCGGGCGGCGCTGGACGACGCGGGCCTGGCGCTTCCCGCCGTGGAGAGCTGCTACTTCGCGAACGCGGTGGCCGGTTCGATCACCGGGCAGGAGATGGTGGCGGCGCAGGTGACGATGCGTTCCATCGGGCTGGACACGATCCCGATGGTCAACGTCGAGAACGCCTGCGCGTCGGCCTCCACCGCGTTCCACCTCGCCTGGCAGGCGGTGGCGGCCGGGGCGTGCGATGTCGCCCTCGCGGTGGGCGCCGAGAAGATGACCCATCCGGACAAGGCGCGCTCGTTCGCGGCCATCGGCGGCTCGGTCGACGTGGAGACCATCCCCGCGTCCACGCCCGCGGACCGGTCGTTCCTGATGGACCTGTACGCCGAGGCGGCGCTCGAGTACATGGAGGTGTCGGGCGCCACCATCCAGGACTTCGCGGCCGTGGTGGTCAAGAACCAGCGCCACGGCAGGGACAACCCGCTCGCGCAGTACGGCGGCGAGCTGACCAACGACCAGGTGCTCGCGACGCGGCAGATCGTGTGGCCGTTCACGCTGCTGATGTGCTCGCCGATCTCGGATGGCGCGGCGGCGGCGCTGCTGGTGAGCGAGACCGTCGCGCGGCGAACCGGGAACCTGGTGCGCGTCGCCGGCTCGGTGCTGCGCTCGGCCGGCGGCCCGTCGAAGGTGTCCGAGCACGCGGCGGTGGATGCGTACGAGATGGCCGGTCTGGGCCCCGAGGACCTCGACTGCGTGGAGGTGCACGACGCGGCGGCCTCGGCCGAACTGGCGATGTACGAGCAGCTGGGCCTGGCGGCGCCGGGCTGCGGCCCGGAGCTGATCCGCAGCGGCGCGACCGCGCTGGGCGGCTCCTGCCCGGTGAACACGAGCGGCGGCCTGCTGGCGCGCGGCCACCCGATCGGCGCGACGGGCCTGGCGCAGATCCACGAGGCGCTGCA
>DASYBH010000016.1:0-5080 GCA_036500885.1 Candidatus Dormiibacterota bacterium | reverse complement strand
GGACCCGTTCGGCGTCAGCGACCGCCTGGGGTGGGCCGGTGAGACGACGCTGGACGTGGAGTGGGCGCACGTGATCGCCCCGGCGGCGAACATCGTGCTGGTCGAGACGCCCACGTCCGAGACCGAGGGCGTGCAGGGCTTCCCCGAGATCGTCAAGGCCGAGAACTTCGTGATCGACCACGGCATCGGCGACGTCATCTCCCAGAGCTTCGGCGCCACCGAGCCGACGTTCCCCAACGCCGACGCCATCCGTGACCTCCGCGGCGCGTTCGTCAACGCCCGCCGGCACCACGTCTCGGTCCTAGCCTCGTCCGGCGACAGCGGCGCCACCGACCTCCTGGCGGACGGGTCCTGCTGCTTCCCGTTCCGGGTCAACTCGTGGCCGTCGTCGGACCCGCTGGTCACCTCGATGGGCGGCACCCAGCTGCACCTGGACGGCGCGGGCAACCGCACGGCGCCCGACCAGGTGTGGAACGACGGCTTCGGCGCCGGCGGCGGCGGCGTCTCATCCGTCTTCGACCGCCCCGCCTTCCAGAACGAGGTGCGCGGCGTGGTCGGCGACCGGCGCGGCACCCCGGACATCAGCATGAGCGCGGCCGTCGACGGCGCGGTCATCACGTTCAGCAGCTACCCCAACCCGCGCGGGCCCAACCCGACCGCGCCCAATCCGCGCTTCCACCTGGTCGGCGGGACCAGCGAGGCCAGTCCGCTCTTCGCCGGCATCGTGGCCCTGGCGGACCAGGCCGCCGGCCGGCGGCTGGGCTTCCTCAACCAGCGCCTCTACGAGATGGGCGGAGACAACGCGGCCGGCATCGTGGACGTGACCATCGGGAACAACTCGTTGAGCGTCACGCCGGCCCTCACGGTCGTCGGGTTCCAGGCCGGCCCGGGCTTCGACCTGGCGAGCGGCTGGGGCACGATCGACGCTGCCCGCTTCGTGCCCGAGCTGGCACGCCGCGGCGGCGACGACGGCTGACAGAGAAGAGGCGGCCGGTCCCCGATGGGCACGGCCGCCTCGCCGGTACCTCCGCGTACGCGCCCCCCAGGACTGCGCCGCGTCGGTGGATACCGGCGCCCTCGTCAGCTCAGGCGGAGTGAGCCGCGGACCCCACCCCCAGCGCCGAGCGCAGCTCGGCGGCGATCTCGTCCAGCGCCGTCTTCGACACATCCAGCGCGTCGAGGCTCATGAATCCGTGGATCTGGCCGGGGTAGCGCACGACGCGCACCGGCACGCCCGCGGCCCGCAACCGCTCGCCGTAGGCCTCGCCCTGGTCGCGCAGCGGGTCGAACTCGGCGGTGAGGATCAGCGCCGGCGGGAGGCCGGCGTGGTCCGCAGCCAGCAGCGGAGAGGCCTGCCAGCTGTCCCTGTCCGCCGGCGATCGCAGGTAGTGCGTCTCGAACCACTCCATGTCGCGAACCGTCAGGAAGTAGCCCTCGCCGTTCTCCTCGTAGGAGGGCCAGTCGCGACGCGTCATGTCGGTGGCGGGATAGATCAGGACCTGGTGGGCGATCGCCGGACCGCCGGTGTCGCGGGCGTGGATGGCGACGACCGCGGCCAGGTTGCCGCCGGCGCTGTCACCGGCGACGACCAGCCGGACGGGATCCGCGCCCAGCTCGTGTGCATGCTCGACCGCCCAGCCCGTGGCCGCCACGGCGTCCTCGACGGCCGCCGGGAAGCGGTGCTCCGGGCCCAGCCGGTACTCGACCGAGAGGACGACGCTGCCGGCGCGGTTGGCGAGCGCCCTGCACACGGGGTCGTGCCCCTCGATGCTGCCGATCGTCCAGCCGCCGCCATGGAAGAAGACCACCAGCGGGAGCGGGCCGTCGGAGCCGGCCGGCTGCACCGGCCGGTACACACGCACCGGGATGTCGCCGCCAGGTCCGGGAATGACGCGGTCCTCGACGCCGGCGACGGGTTCGCCGGGCGGTCGCTCCACCTGGCTGAACAACGATCGTGCCTGGGACACGTCCAGAGCGGCGAAACCCGGAAACCCCAGCGCCTTCATCTGGTCCAGGAGGACCTGGACCTGCGCGTCCAGCGGCATCAGGGCCGCCTCTCCTGCGCCCGCGGCTCGCGATCGACCAGCCGCCGCACGCCCCACTTGACCACGTCGTAGCCGGCGACGATCACCAGGATGAACGGCACCAGGAGCCACGGTTGCTGTTCGAACAGGCCCACGTCACACCCTCCGTTTCAGGGAACCACCGGGATCTCCGGCGTCCGCGGCGACGGCCGCGACGCCGGTTCGCGCCTGCTCAGGGCGCGGCGCCAGCGCGGGCACGCCAGCCCGACGTACGAGCTGGTTGAACTCCTCGACCTGGCCTTCCATCAGGGAGTCCAGTCGAGCGAGCACGCCGTCCAACCGCCGCGACAGCTCGGCGGCGACGGCGACCGCCGCCTCCGTGGGGCGCGCCGGGAAGCTGGCCTGCGCGAGGAGCGCTCTGAGCTTGCCGTCCAGCCGGTCCGGGTTGCTCAGCCGCGCGCTGCCCTTCGGGTCGACCTGCACGAGCTCCCCCTCCACCTCGGACAGCGCCTTCCGCAGGGCTCCGGCCGCGGCGCCCAGCTCCTCGCCCTCGCCGGTCCAGCGGTCGAGCTGCCGCCTGAGCTCCCGGATCGCGCTGACCGACTCGTTCAGGTCGGACAGGCGGCGCCACACCGACAGCGCGTGCTGGTACTGCGCCTCCAGGTCCGCCTGGACGGCCCGGTTGCGCGGGTCCTTGGCCACCTCGAAGGCGGCGGTCCGCACCTCGCCCCCGACCTCCAGCCGCACCTGGTAGGCGCCGGGCGGCACGAGAGGCCCGACCGCCCGTGCCCACGGGCTCTCCTCCCTGGGCGGGTCGATCCGGATGGGGGCAGGCGGCGCGTGCCGCAGGTCCCAGACGAACCGGTTCAGGCCCCGCCGGCGCGGGGGCCGGGCCTCGGTGGGCCGTCCCGGCTCGGGCTTCTCCCTGCCCTCGTCCCCGGGACCCGCATGGAAGCTGCGGATCTCCTGGCCGGCCGCGTCCAGGAACGTCAGCCGGACCTCGGCCTCGCCGGGGTCCCGCAGCCGATACAGGACGATCGCACCACCGGCCCGGTTCTCTCCCGAGTCCACGAGCACGGCCTCCTGGTCGTCCTCGCCCGGCCGCGGGCGGACGTCGTAGGTGATGACCGTGGGGCCGACGTAGCGGTAGGAGCGGGCCGAGCCCTGACCCGAGATGAATCCGGGACGGGTCGGAAGCTGGACCACGCGGCGGGGCTCGTAGAGGTGGACGGCCGCCTCCTCGTGACCGCCCTGGTGCTGGCGGATCGCCGGCAGGTCGTCCAGGATCCAGATCGACCGGCCATGCGTGGCCGCGACGAGGTCGTCGCCTCTGACGACCAGGTCGTGCACCGGCACCACGGGAAGGCTGCCGCGCAGGGAGCGCCAGGCGGCGCCGCCGTCGAACGAGACGTGCACGCCGGTCTCGGTGCCGCAGTAGAGCAGCTCGCGCCGCTCCGGGTCCTCGCGGATTACGCGGCAGAACTCGCCGGCCGGCAGTCCGCCGTCCAGCCGGTCCCACGTCGCGCCGAAGTCGCGGGTCCTCCAGAGAAGCGGCGAGAAGTCGTCCAGCCTGTGCCGCTCCGCGGCCACGTACGCCGTCCCCGCCTCGTGCGGCGACGGCTCGACGATGCTGACCAGCGTCCACGCCTCCAGGTCCGGCGGCGTCACGTCGGTCCAGGTGGCGCCGGCGTCGCGCGTCACGTGCACCAGTCCATCGTCGGTCCCCGCCCAGAGCACGCCGGCCTGCACCGGCGACTCGGCCAGCGCGAAGACGGTGCAGTAGTACTCGGCGCCGGTGTTGTCGGCCGTCAGCTCGCCTCCGGAGCTGGTCAGCTTGTCCGGGTCGGCCCTGGTGAGATCCGGACTGATCGGCGTCCAGCTCTGGCCCTCGTCCGCCGACCGGAAGACCTGGTTGCCGGCCTGGTAGAGCACGTCGGGGTCGTGCGGCGACAGCAGGATCGGCGCCGTCCAGTTGAAGCGATAGCGCGCCTCACTGGCGCCTCCACCCAGCGTCGAGTCCGGCCAGACGTGGACCGGGCGCGCGGTTCGCGTGCGGTGGTCGTAGCGCGTGATCGTGCCCAGGTAGCTGCCGGCGAAGACGGTGTCGGGATCATCCGGCCGGACGGCGATGTACCCGCTCTCGCCGCCGCCGACGTCGTAGGCGTCGACCTGGGCGATCGCGCCAAGCTCGGAGTGGCTGGGCAGGCTGATCGTGGTGTTGTCCTGCTGCGCGGCGTAGACGCGGTACGGCTCGCGCGTGTCCGTGGTCACGTGATAGAGCTCGGCCGTGGGCTGGTTGAAGCAGCTCGACCAGCTGATGCCGCCGTCGTAGCTGACGTTGGCGCCGCCGTCGCTGCCCAGGATCAGCCGGCGCGGGTCGGCACTGTCGAACCAGAGGTCGTGCGCGTCGCCGTGCGGGACCGGAACGCTCGTGAACGCGCGGCCACCATCGATGGAGCGCCACACGTCGAGGTCGAGCACCCAGACCGTGTCCGCGTCCACCGGGTCGGCGAAGATGTGCTGGTAGTACCAGGCGCGCCATCGCAGCTCCGGCTGCTCCGACAGCCGCTCCCAGTGCTCGCCGTGGTCGTCCGAGCGGAAGACCGCGCCGTCCTCGGCCTCCACGATGGCCCACAGTCGTCCGGTCCTGGCCGGCGATGCGGCCACCCCGATGCGACCGAGGACGCCCTCGGGCAGGCCCGGCCGGCGCGAGATGTCGGTCCAGGTGTCGCCGCCGTCAGTCGACCGCCAGAGGCCGCTGCCGGGCCCGCCGCTGTCCAGCCGCCACGGCAGCCGGCGCGTCTCCCAGAAGGTGGCGTACAGGACCCGCGGGTTGTGCGGATCGATCACCAGGTCGACGGCGCCGGCATCCGGACCGCGGTGCAGCACGAGCTGCCAGCTCCGGCCCCCGTCCTGGCTGCGGTAGACGCCCCGCTCCTCGTTGGGGCCGTGGGCGTGACCGAGGGCCGCCACGTAGACCAGGTCGGGGTCTCCAGGATGGACGCGGACCCGGCCGATGTGGCGCGTCGGCGCGAGGCCGCAGTGCACCCACGTGG
>DASYBH010000015.1:0-2589 GCA_036500885.1 Candidatus Dormiibacterota bacterium | reverse complement strand
GGGCCAGACGGTAGGCGGGCTCCACCAGGGGACCGAAGATCGAGTCGAACGCGTCCTCGCTGCCGTCGACAGCTGCTCGGAGCAGCCTGTAGCCCTCGACCTGTTGGGACTTATCGGGATCAGTCACAGCTGATCAGTTAGACGTCGCCAGGGCCGGATTCATCGCATCGGCTCGGATTTGGCTCAGTGCTCGGCCGCCGCCGCGCCGCCGCCCAGAGGCCGGAGCGGTCCAGAACTGCCTCATCCACCTCACGATGCCCTCGACGTGCTCCGGCTCGGCGGACCGCACGACGTTCAGGATCTACTCGAACACCTCGGGAGCTGACGGGCGCCGGAAGGCGGCGCCGGCCCAGGGACAGCAGCTCGTCGTCGGGCCTGTGTACCCCAACCAGCCGAACAGCCGGCCCGCGGACCTCAGCGTGTCCTTCTCGTGCGGGTGACCGGGATCTGGGGACCCTCCCTGGCCTCCCCGCGAGCCGTTCGACGCGGTGCGCGACCGGGCTACCGGCGGCCCAGCCAGTCGTCGCGCGGCGCGCCCGGCCAGCCGGCCGGCAGCGGCGCCGGGTCGGGCGGCTGGCCCTGCAGGTACCGCATCGGGTCGTACGCGGTGGCGATGTAGCGCACCTCGAAGTGCAGGTGCGGGCCGCTGGAGTTGCCGGTCGAGCCGACGAAGCCGATCACGTCCCCGGCCTGCACGCGCTGCCCCCAGGCGATGTTGAAGCGGGTCATGTGCGCGTACACGGTGGCGTAGCCGCCGAAGTGCTGGACGATGACGAAGTTGCCGTAGCGCGCGGGATCCTGGAGCGGGTAGGCGAGCCCCGAGGCGGCGGCGCGGATCGGGGTGCCCTGCGGCTGGGCGATGTCCAGGCCCAGGTGGAAGCCGTTGGGGCAGTCGCTGGTCGGTCGTTCCAGCACGTAGCCGGTGCAGCCGAACGGCTGCGTGATGACGCCGCGCGTCGGCCACGCCACGCGAGGACCGGCCGGCGGAGTCCAGCCGTCGGGCGTCTGCGGCGCCGGCAGCACCTTGATCCAGGCGTCGACGGCCATCACCTTCGGCAGGCCGGGGTCGGGCGCCGCGCGCGCCGGCGCCGCCGCCGCGGCGACCGGCTGGCTGGGCAGCACGGCCAGGAGTGCGGCCGGCGCCAGCAGCGCCAGCGCTCGGAGCACGCCGGTGAGGACGGTCTGGCGAGGGGTCATCGGCATCCGTATGGTAGCCGTGTGATCACGGCAGGCCCAACCGCCCTCCCCGCCATCTCCGAGCGATCCCCGGAGGAGGTCGCGGCCTGGCTGGCGGAGCGCGGTCAGCCCGCCTATCGGGCGCGCCAGCTCCACCGCCGGCTGGCCGCCGGCGCGAGCTTCGACGAGATGCTGGAGCTCCCGTCGGCGCTGCGCGACGAGCTGGCGGCGTCGTTCCGGCCGAGCTCCCTTCGCGAGCTCCGTCGGGTCGACGCCGACGCCGGCCTGACCTCGAAGAAGCTGTACGAGCTGGACGGCGGCGCCACGGTCGAGGCGGTCGTCATGCGGTACCCCCGCCGGTCCACGCTCTGCATCTCCTCGCAGGTCGGCTGCCCGATCGGATGCCCCTTCTGCGCCACGGGCCAGGGGCCGTTCGGCCGCAACCTGCGGGCGCACGAGATCGTGGACCAGGCGGTCGACGCCGTCCGCGAGCTCGCGGAGGAGGGGCGCCGGCTGTCGCACGTCGTCTTCATGGGCATGGGTGAGCCACTGGCCAACTACGCCGCCGTGCTCGGCGCCGTGCGGCGGATCGTGGACCCGGCCGGGCTCGGCCTGAGCGCGCGGCGCGTCACGATCTCCACCGCCGGCCTGGTCCCGCGAATCGACGAGCTGGCCGGCGAGGACCTGCCGTTCACCCTGGCGATCTCGCTGCACGCCGCACGGGACGACCTGCGCGACGTGCTCGTGCCGATCAACCGGCGCTACCCGCTGGGCCCGCTGGTCGAGGCCGCTGACCGGTTCGCGGCGCGCACCGGCCGGCGGGTCAGCTACGAGTGGGTGCTGCTGGCCGGGGTGAACGACACGGAGCGCGACGCGCGTGAGCTCGGCTCGCTGCTCCGCGGACGCCTGGCCCACGTCAACCTGATCCCGTACAACCCGGTCGACGAGGCGCCGTATCACGAGCCGGACGCGGGCGCGGTCGACCGCTTCGTCGAGCGGGTGCGAGCCCAGGGCGTGAACGCGACGCTGCGTGACACGCGGGGCCGCGAGGAGGACGCCGCGTGCGGCCAGCTCCGCGCCCGCGCTCTCGCCGAGGGCGGGGTCGGGGAGCCGCTGGGGCCGGGCGTGATGTCGGATGTCGTGACCCTGATCCGCGAGGACCGGGAGTCTCGATCATTCGAGATTGAGGACGTATCGGCCGACCTGCGTGCGGTGGATCGGCCATAGGTGGGCGTACTCGATGACTCGATCCGGCCGGCTCGTAACCATCGGGCCTCTGCATGGTCGAGATTGCGTTCACTCGGGCGGCTCGTCACACTGATCGCGGTCGCTCGCGCGGATCGCCTCCTCGATCTCCGACCTGCTGCCGCTGAACACCGGCGGCCGCGATGCCACGCCTGCCCAGTTCACCGT
>DASYBH010000014.1:0-8140 GCA_036500885.1 Candidatus Dormiibacterota bacterium | reverse complement strand
CGGCCCCAGCCTGCCACCCGACGGTTGCCCGCAGCGCCCAGTCGCCAGGCAGCGGCCGCCACACGTAGTGGAACTGGTCCTCGTAGCCGCCGATGCCCGCGCCGGAGCCCTGCACCGTCCACCTGACGCCCGTGGCGGACTGGTTCCCGACCACAGCCGGGTTGCCGACGTCCGCGCACACCCAGGCGCCCGGGCAGGGTGCGGCCGGCGGAGCCGCGGCCGGCGCGGGGCCCGGTCCGGTCACGGCGAGGCCGGCGTACGTCGCCGAGGTCGCCGTCCCCGAGACGTGGGAGCTGGTCGCCGCGCCCTCCAGGGCGGACGCCGGCAGGGGCAGCACCAGGTTGCTGCCGGGCACGAGCGTGAAGCGGACGCCGTCCGTCGAGATGGCGGCCTGGAACCGGTCGCCGCTGCGGACGATCTCCAGGTAGGCGCCCCCCGCCAGCGCCGGCGCCGACGCAAGGGTGCCGGCCGGAGCGCCGAACCCCGACCGATACTGCACCGTGAGACCGTTCGGTCCCATGAGCGCCGCGTAGTACGGCGAGGCGGCATCGTTGCTCGCCCGGACCATCACCCCGGCCTGTGACCCCCCTCCCGTGGGCGGCGAGACCACCTGGGCGACGACCCGGCCGCTGCCGCCCGACCTCTCGGAGACCAGCCGGAACTGGTCGGAGGTGCCGCCGATGCCGGCGCCTCCGGCGGTGACCGTCCAGGTGCCGCCGTTCACCACCTCGGCGCCGGCCGGGCTGGGGCCGCCGACGTCCTGGCAGGTCCAGCCGCCCGGGCAGCCGGCGTCGGGTGGGGGGCTGACGGGCGTGCCGGGGCCGAGCGCGACCACGCTGCCGTCGGTCGAAGCGACGAAGATCGTCCCGTTCGACACGCTCGGGGCGGCGTAGATCGGGCCGCCGGACTGGAAGCTGTAGAGCCGGGTCCCGTTCGCGGCGCTCAGCACCTCGAGGGTCGACCCGGCGCCGTCGATGACCAGCCCGTTGGCGTAGGCGAGCGCGGGCACCACCGGCCCCGGCGCGCCGTGCTCCCAGACGGGCCGGCCGGTCCCCGGGTCCAGCGCCCGGACGGCCCCCGGGAAGCCGGCGCCGCCGATCGTGGTGTTCCCGCCGCCGAAGTACAGCCACCTGCCGTCGAACGCGCCGGACGAGACGCTCGCGTCGCCGCAGACGGGGCACATGCCGCCGAACGCGATCTGCCGGTCCCAGACCGGCCCCGCGCCGACGTTGTCGCCGCGGAACGCGTACGCGTACCCGTCCTTGTTCATGGCGGCGACCAGCCGCCGGCCGTTCGCGTCGTTGAAGAGGATCGGCGTGTTGCCCCAATCCGAGTCCACGACGGCCCGGCTGGGCGAGATCGTCCACCAGCCCCTCACATCCAGGGTGCCGGCGTCGAGCGCCACCATGGCCTGGACCTGCGGCTGGAGGAAGAATTCCTGGGTGCCGGTGGTGACGTAGACGGTGTTGGTGGCGGGGTCGACGGTGGGCGACGTCCAGATGCCGCCGCCGATCTCGCCATTCGGCACCACGTTGTACGTGCGCACCACCGCGTGCGTGGCGAGGCTGACCTCCAGGAGCTGGCCCTGCACCAGCGGGCAGTCGCCCAGGCTGGCGGTCCCGATGTAGGCGAAGCCGTTGTACAGCAGCGGGCTGGACCAGTTGTAGTGGCCGCCGGTCGCGCTGTTGTCGCCCGTGAACACCCTCCACAGCACCGCGCCCGTCCGGGCGTCGAGCGCGTACCAGTAGGCGTCGCCGCCGCCGACGTAGACGACGCCGTTCTGGACGGCGGCCGCCGAGGCGATGCCCATCGAGGGCGGATCGCAGTTGGGAGTGGTGGTGACGCCGAGGAACGTCCTCCAGATCCGCGCTCCGGTCGTCGCGTCGAGCGCGTACTCGAAGCCGTCCCCGGCACCGACGTACACCACCCCTCCCGCCACGGTCGGCGAGGCCACGATCGCGCTGCCGATCGTGGCCACCCAGCGCCTGGTCAGGTTGGGCGCCGTCGCCGGCGACAGCGCCGTCGCGGTGCGGTCCGCGGCGGAGCGCTGCGCGTCGTGCAGGTAGGTGGGCCAGTCACCCGGCGCGGCCTGGTCGGGCCGGCCGGGACCCGGCCCGGCCAGCGCGACGCCGGCGGTCGACCATGTCGCCGCGATCGGAAGGGCGGCGGCCAGCGCAACGCAGGCCAGGCGGAGGAACCGGTTGGTGCAGGCCCTGTCGGCGGTCATCGGGTCACCTCCGGAGCGGCAGCCATGCGGTAGAGCCGCCAGCTGGTCCGATTGTCGGTGTCGCCGTACTGCCGGACGAGCGTCGCCATCCCCGCCCCGTCGGCGTAGAGGGACGCGTACCGGCGGTTCAGCGCATCCAGCCTTCCCTGCTCGACGGGCTCCGGCACCACGAGGTACCGAACCCGGTTGCCGGTCGGGTCGGTGAGGATGGACTGGAAGTCACGGTCGGACGTGATGACGAACTGGCCCGGGTTCCGCGAGCTGAGGGGGATCGCGAAGCCGAGGAAGTCGTCGAGGAGCACCGTGTCCCGCGGCAGGTCCAGCGCGTCGAGATCAGCGGCCATCTGGCGTTCGGTGGTGAACCGGGGTGCGGCCTGCTGCTCGACGGCTCCGTGCCGGTAGACGATCGCGCGCACCTGGGCGGCGTCGCCGGGGTTGAGGTAGCCATTGGCCAGCTCGACGGCCGAGACCGGGAGCGCCGCCACGACCATGCCGAGCGACGCGACGCCGGCCGCGACCCCGGCCAGCCTGGGCGCGCGATGCCCGGCCCGCCCGAACACGGGCCCGACCGCCAGGACGGCGAGCGGCACCGCGACGATCATGTATCGGAGCTCGTGGTCGATCAGGCCCCGCGCGTTCGACCACGCCATGAAGGTGAGCACCACCCCGATCACCCCGGCAATCGCCAGCATGGCGGGGCTCCCGCCCCGCCTCAGCGCCCCGAGCACGCCCAGCGCGACCAGCCCGGCGACGAACGGCTCCACGATCACCAGCTGGGTCGCCGCATAGGCCGTCCACCCTCCCACGCCCGGCGACCTCAGGGCCTTGACCGACAGCTGCGCGCTGTTGCCGTAGGTGGACGAGAACTGCTCCATGGGGCTGCCGGTGATGGCCCAGCTGGCGACGACCCAGGCGACCACCGCGAGCGCCAGCGGCAGCCCGATGACCACGGCGTCCGCGAACGCCTGCGACCGCCGGCGCCGGCGACCGCCTGACGTACGCCAGTAGGTGACGGCGGCCGCCAGGCCGACGGTGGCGACGCCGGCGATCAGCGCCTCGTATCGCGTCAGGTACGCCGCCGCCAGGGCGACGCCGGCGCCCACCCCCACCCCGATGTCACCCGTCCGCAGCCAGCCGGCGAACCGCCGGGTCGCCACGACGAGGAAGAGCAGGAACATGGCCTCGCTCATGCCGTTGGCGGCGTACAGGAGGATGAGCGGGTGGATGGTGAACGCGGCGCTCAGGGCCAGGCGCGACGTTCTGCCGGCCCCCATCTCGCGCAGGAACGCGCAGATCTCCCGTGCCGTCCCGGCCATGCAGACCGCCGAGACGATGTCGGCGACGAACCCGTAGTCGGTGGCCGGGCGCACCAGCCACTTGAGGGGGACCAGCGGGAGGAGCGCGATGACGGGCATGGGGCTCCAGACGAACCCGATGGCGGCGAGATGCGGGTCCCGGCTGAACAGTATCCGGTGGGCGATGGCCACCCGCGCGTAGGCATCGCGCGCGATGAGGTGCTCGTGCAGCGCGAAGTAGGCGCCCGCGGCGAGGTAGACGGCGAGGGCGAGCCAGAAGACCGCCGCCGTCTCGCGCAGCGGCTGGCGGAATCCCCATGGCCTGGCCCGGCGAACCGTCACGCCCTCCTGCCGCAGGCGGACGGAGCTCGCACTGCGGCGGATGCGCAGCAGCTCGACGAACATCGCGAGCGCGTCCCGGAGGGGCCGGACGCGGCTCTGGCGGGAGTCGTGCCACGCCACCGGCACCTCGGCCACGCGCTCGCCCAGCTGGCTCGCGAGGAGGATCGCCTCGACGTCGAAGGCGAACCCGTCGACCCGCGCCGCCGAGAACACCCTGCGGGCGAGGTCGCCGCGGAAGAGCTTGAAGCCGCACTGCGTGTCGCTGATCCCGGGCAGCACGAGCGCCCGCACGAACAGGTTGAAGACGGCGCCCATCACCCGTCGCGGCAGCGGCTGCCTGACGCCCACTCGCGACGAGCCCAGCCGGCGCGAGCCGATCGCCAGGCCGGCGCCGGACCATATGGCGGCGCGCAGCCGCTCGAGCTCCTCGACCGGTGTCGAGAGGTCCGCGTCGCTGAGGAGGACCAGCTCGCCGGACGTGGCCAGCACCCCTGCCCGCACCGCGGCGCCCTTCCCCGCGTGCGCGAGCCGCAGGACGCGGATCTCCGGCCCGGCGGCGGCGGCCACCGCGCCGGTGCCGTCCACGGAGCCGTCGTCGGCCACGATCACCTCGAACGGCCGCCCCCGCAGCCGCAGGTGGGACAGGATGGCGGCCAGCGTCCGCGGCAGGCGTGACTCCTCGTTGTAGGCCGGGATCACGACCGACAGCCAGGGCCGGGGCGGCTGACGCGGCACCATCACGCCTCTCCGGCCGCCGGGGCGTCCGCCGCGTCCCGCCGGCTCAGCCCGTGCACCGTCTTCTCCCAGTGCGAGGGCCTGACCAGCAGCTGGACCACGGCACGGATGGCGGCGATCGACATCATCGCCCAGTAGGCGGGCAGGAGCAGCGCCGGCAGCACCAGCCCAGGGTGTCCGGAGACCCGCACGCCCACCACCGTCCGGTAGATGGCGAGGAAGTTGCCGCCGACCATGCAGGCCATGGCCGGGTAGTAGACGGGGGCCGGGAACAGCGTCGCCACGATGCCGGGGTGGCCGGCGAGCCACAGCACCGTGAGCAGCCAGAAGAGCGGGTTGAGGATCGCGAGCACCGGCGAGGCCCCCACGACGATGTTGAAGCTGAGGAACGCGCCCGTCCCCAGCTCCCGCCAGAGCCTGAGCGGGTGGCGCGAGTGCACCAACCAGGTCTGCAGATGGCCCTTGTACCAGCGCGACCGCTGCTTGACCCAGTTGACGAAGTCGCTGTTCGCCTCCTCCAGCGTGATGCTGTCCAGGACCTCGGTCCGGTAGCCGAGGCGATGGAGCCGCACGCCGAGGTCCGCGTCCTCGGTGACGTTGTGGGGATCCCACGCGCCGGCGGTCTCCAGCGCGGGGCGCCGGATGTGCATCGATGTGCCGCCGAGCGGGATCGGCCCGCCCATCGCGGCCAGGGCCGGCAGCATGCACGCGAACCAGGTCGCGTACTCGGCGGCGAAGGAGCGGGTGACGTAGTTCTCGCTGGCGTTGTGGTACTCGAGCCGGGCCTGGAGGCAGGCCACCTCGCGTCCGAGCCGGCGGAACGCGACCGCCGCTCTGCGCAGCTGCAGCGGCTCCGGCTGGTCCTCCGCGTCGTAGACCGTCACCAGCTCACCGGTGGTCAGCTGCAGCCCGTAGTTGCATGCCTTGGGCTTGGTGCGGGGAGCGGCCGGCGGCACTTCGATGATCCGCAGGCTGGATCCGTGCGGCGTGGCCCTGGCCGCCTCGATCGTCTCCCGGTCGTCGGCCTCCAGCAGGAGCCTGAGCTCGAGCCGATCGCGCGGGTAGTCCAGGCGCTCCAGGGCGCGAATCGCGTCGCCGATCATGTTCGCCTCCCGGTAGGCGGCCATCAGGACCGTGTAGACGGGCAGCGAAGTGTCGGGCGCCGATCGAGCCTCCTTGTCGCTGACACGGACGAGGCTGGGCCGCCTGACCATCACGTGGAACCAGCGCACGGCATGGGCGAAGACCCCCAGGTAGAGCGCCGCCACGACCGCGTTGACGCCGATGAGCGTCCGGATCGGCGCCGCGACCATGCCCAGCGCCAGCGCGGCGCAGGCCATTGCGGCGACGAGGGCCTGGGCGCGGCTGAGGGTGCTGGCGGCGGACATCTCGGGATGACGGTCGAGCAGGCCGTGGACGCTCCGGCGGAGCAGGTCCGCCTCCGAGCGCGGCGGCTGATGGCGCACCACCCTCATGCGGTCACCCGCGCGCCGGCCAGCACGACCTGACGCCCGAACCCGGCCAGGAAGCCCAGCGACCTCGCCTCGGCCGGCGTCGCCGATCGCACGGCGCTGCCGCTCAGGGCGTCCACGAGCGCGGTGCGCGCGTCGGGCGCCGGGGCGGGCGCCGGGAGCCGGGTGTACAGCTCCGAGTCGGAGCCGCGGCTCATGCCGAGCACGACGCGCTCGTATGCGATCCCGCCCTGCGTCTGGACCGGCCACTCCCAGTAGACGGCCACCCACGCGGCGGACGAGTACCGCGAGCGGTACACGATGGAGTGACCGATCACGCCACCGCCGAGCCCGACCTCCCTCGACTCCACCAGGCGGTAGGCGTGAAGGGGATAGACCCTCTCCACGCCGTGACCGGCGAGCGCGCCGGCGGTCGACGTCGCGACGATGTCCATGACGACGGGCGGGGCGGCCGGCCCGGATGGGCCGGCATTCGGGAGATACTCGTAGCGCTTCCAGTCGGCGTCCCGGCCTGCGGCGCCCGCGACCCAAGGGGGGTTGCTCGCCGGCTGGATGGACCAGCCGCTCACGGGGTGGGTCAGCACGGCGCCCTCGTCCAGCAGCGGCTGCCCGGTCGGCTGCTCGACCAGCTGGAACTGGCGCAGGCCCTCGTTCGCGGCGCCGGCGACCAGGCCGGCGACGAGGAGGATGGCGACCGACGGCACGACCCGCTCGACCGCGGGCCCGACCGACCGGTCCTTCGCCTCGACGATCGATCGCCAGGTCCCCGGCAGGTCGAACCGCAGGCCGAGCACCGGCAGGGCGGCCAGCATGCCGAGGAGGCCCAGGTCGAAGACGGCCAGCCCGACGTACTGGTTGAGGACGCCGGCGGCGAACCCCTCCCCCCAGGCCCGGCCCGCCCCGAAGTAGGCGACGAGCCAGGCCACGCTGAGCGCCCAGACGGCGGCGGCGCCGGCCAGCAGCCAGGCCACGCGGGCGGCCGCCCGGCCGCGCACCAGGGCGGCGACGGGGACGCCGACGAGGAGGAAGGCCAGCACGCCGTCGACCCCCGCGCCCGCCGATTCGACGCGCAGGACGAAGTGCTGCGCGCCGTGCGCCACGACGAACAGCGAACCGCCCCCGGGGGCGACCGGCTGCGCCAGCGGGAGCACCGTCAGCAGCAGGCGCAGGACGGCCAGGCTGGGCCTGGCGAGGGCATGCGCACCGCCGCCGGCCAGCAGCACGTACGGCGCCGGGCAGGCGAGCGCCAGGAGGACGATGGCGAAGCGCAGCCGCCACAGCGCACGGCTGCCGAAGCAGAGCGCCACCGACCCGGCCACGAACAGCGGCAGCGAGATCAGGTCGAGGCGCCAGAACCAGAAGAACGCGGCCAGCACCACCGGCAGGACCACCACGATGACGAGCGCGCCCACCAGGAGGGGGATCCCGAGGATGTAGTCGAGGTACCGGTCGTGGATGTCGGGCTCGCCGGTCGCCGGCGGGCCGCTGGCGGCGGCGATGAGCAGCGCGACCGCCGGGAGCAGCCCCAGGCCGGCCAGGGGCGCCTGCGCTCCGACCCCGGCCAGGAGGGTTGTCAGCGAATAGTGATAGGCGGCCCCACACACGCCGATCACCGTCGCCGCCCGAAGTGCGAAGCGGCCCCGGACCGCTTCGCACACGAGCCAGCGAGACACGCCACGACCACCGGTCGAGGCTGGCTGGTCCGCCCTGTCCCGCACCCAAGCCATGCAGACGGAAGCCTAGCCAGTGGGCGCCGGCACGCCGCCATTCCGAGTTCAGGTCATGGTTCTGAGCAGGTCTTCCGAGGTTTGTGCCGGTGACTCCGGTCGCGCTTATCTGGGGGGACCCCCCCCCGGAACGGATGGTGTCAAGGCACGCTTCGCTCTTCGGCCTTGACACCATCCGGGGGTCGTGGCATTGGGGAAGTACCAAGCGGCCGCTCGAGCATGCCACGACCCGCCCCCCGCGGCCGCTGAGGAAAGCGGCCGGGCCTTGTCCGTTGGGTTCGGGCGGCCCCGCAAGGGCCCGGCGCCAGCTACCGCGTGCGGCGGCGCAGGCTGGCGAGCAGA
>DASYBH010000013.1:0-5805 GCA_036500885.1 Candidatus Dormiibacterota bacterium | reverse complement strand
GCGGAGGAGATCGTGTTCGGCGACGTCACGAGCGGTGCCGAGAACGACATCCAGAGAGCCACCCAGATGGCCAGGCGGATGGTGACCCAGTGGGGAATGAGCGACAAGCTGGGCACTGTGATGATGGGCCACAAGGAGGAGCTGGTCTTCCTCGGACGGGACCTCGGCGAGCAGCGCAACTACTCGGAGGAGGTCGCGGCGCTGATTGACGAGGAGATCAAGAGCCTGGTCAGCGAAGCGTACGAGAAGGCCAAGCGAATCCTGACCGAGGCGCGCCCGAAGATGGATGCCGTGGTCGAGCGCCTCAAGGTCGAGGAGACCCTCGACGCGGCGCAGCTGGAAGAGATCCTGGCCAGCCCGGAAGCTGGTTCAGCGGCGCAGGTGGTCAGCTAGACGACTGCTGCCGCCCTTCTCCACCAGCAGGCCATCAGGCCGCCTTGCGCCTCGTCAAATACTGATGCGGACGCCGAGTTCCGCCCTTGGTATCATGTGGCATCGTTTTGGCGGCTGGATTATGACGACCAGGACGACACCAAAATATCCAAGGGGGCCCATCTAGTTTGTCCGATGAAGCGAGCGCGGTCATGACCGAGGAGAAGGAGTTCTCGGCGATGATGACCATGGAGGATTTCCTTCGCGACGATGAGGAGGCGTTCGGCACACCCAAGCACGGCGACATCGTTGACGGCGTCGTGGTGCGGGTGGACGCCGATGAGGTGCTGGTGGACATCGGCGCCAAGGCGGAAGGGATCATCTCCGGGAAGGAGCTCGGCTTCCGCGGCGATCCGGACCTCGAGCTGTCGCCCGGCGATGTCATCAAGGTCTACGTCCTCCAGCCTGAGAACGAGGAAGGCAACGTCGTCCTCAGCCGGCGGCGCGCACTGGCGGAGACCACCTGGCTCACCGCTGCTGAGAAGCAGGAGTCGGGCGAGGTCATCGACGCGGAGGTCCGTGAACAGAACAAGGGTGGCCTGATCGTCAACGTCCTGGGCCTGCGGGGCTTCCTACCCTCCAGCCAGGTCGGGCGAGCGGCGGCCGGCAACCTCGACACGCTGGTCAGCCAGCGGATCGCGGTCAAGGTCCTCGAGGTCAACCGCAAGCGCAACCGGCTGATCGTCAGCCAGAAGGCGGCGGAGGACGAGGACCGCGCCAGGCGTCGCGAGGACCTGTTCAGCAGGATCCAGGTCGGCAACATCGTCAGCGGGGCCGTGTCCGGCCTGACCAGCTACGGCGCCTTCGTGGACATCGGCGGGGCCGACGGGCTGATCCACATCTCGGAGCTGTCCTGGGACCGCGTGAGCCGGGTGACCGACGTGCTCCAGCTCGGCGAGCAGGTCGAGGTGAAGGTCATCAAGCTGGACCCGGACCAGAACCGGATCTCGCTCAGCCTCCGGCAGCTCCAGCAGGACCCGTGGGAGCGGTTCGTGCAGACCGTCCCGGTCGGCACGATCGTGACCGGCACGGTCACCAAGACCAAGAAGTACGGCGCCTTCCTCCAGGTGATGCCCGGGATCGAGGGCCTGCTCCACATCTCCGAACTGAGCTGGGACCACGTCGACAAGACGGAGGACGTGCTCAAGGTCGGCGAGGAGATCCAGGTCAAGGTGATCGGTGTGGACACCGCGCGAAGGCGGGTCTCCCTCAGTCTGAAGCAGCTCTCGGGCGCTCGGTAGCCACTCCGAGGCCCAGGCGCTGCCTGGCCGTGGGGTCGAACGGGTAGCGCTCCAGGGCGCGCCGGTAGGCGGTCGCCGCCGCGTCCGTGTTGCCGGCGCGCGCCTCGGCGTCGCCCAGGGCCACGTAGGTTGCCGGGCTGGAGTCGCCCAGATCGGCGGCTCGCCGCAGGCTTGCGAGGTCGCCGCTGGCCGTCAGGTAGGTGGGCTGGAGCGGGTCGACGGCAGCGGCCCGACCGGGCCTGCCCAGGAAGTACAGCACGTCGGCCACCTGCGGCGGCACCGCGGCGGCCAGGCCCGCCACCACCGCGACGAGCGCCGCGCCGTTGCGCGCGGTCTCCCACCGCACCGCTGGCGGCGCGGCGCGTCCGGCGCCCGGCCACGCGGCGCCCGCCAGCAGCCAGAAGGCGGCCGTCGCGGGAGCCCAGTCGAAGTTGACCAGCGACCAGACCAGGTACGCCGCGGCCGCACCCGCCAGCCCGGCGGCTCCCGGCAGGTCCCGCCGCCGCCACACGCCCAGCCACCACGCCCCGAACAACCACGTGCACGCGCCCAGCCCGACGAGGCCCTGGGTGGCGGCCAGGTCGAGCGGCATCGAGTGCGCGCGGTCGAAGTTGTGCCCGGGACCCCAGTTGCTCGTCTGGTGGCGGCCGAACACCTGACCCATCGCGTCCTCGCCCCACCCGAAGACCGGCCGCTCGGCAATGACGGCCAGCGAGTCGTGCCAGACGCCGAGCCGCGCCTCTCCCGTGTCGTCGTTCAGGGCACGCAGCGGCGTATAGGCGATCAGGGCCGCCGCCGCGACGAGCGCGACCGTGCCGGCGCCCAGGACGAGCCACAGCCGCCGCCGGGGGACCAGGAAGGCGCCCAGCACGCCCAGGCCGACCACGGCGCCCAGCCAGCCGCTGCGCGAGGTGCTGCCGGCCAGTGCGGCGGTCAGCAACGCCCCCAGCGCCACCCAGCGGCGCCGGGCCGGCGGAGGTGCGCTCAGGGCTCGGCCGGCCGTCAGGGGCAGCGCCATGGCCAGCAGGGCGCCCAGGAGGTTGGCGTTGCCCAGGTTGCCGTCGGCGCGGGGCAGGGCGTGCGTGGCAACCTGGTACAGCGTCTCGACGGCCGCCACGCCGCAGCCGGCGAGGTAGGCGGTCACCGTGTGACGGCGCTCGCCCAGCCAGGCGGCCCCGCAGAAGAGGGCCAGGTAGGCCAATCGCACGGGCAGGGACTCGTAGCGGCTGTACGAGCCGGCCAGCGAGGCGGCCGGGGTCGCGGTCAGCACCGCGGCGACCAACGCCCCCAGCGCGACGGCCAGCACCGGCAGCCGGAGCGAGCCGAGGGAGCGCCTGCCGGCGACGAGCCCCGCGCCCAGGAGGAGGCCGCCGCCCGCCAGGGTCAGCGAAACGCGCGGCAGGACATAAGCATCCACCGAAGTGGGTATGAACAGGATCGGCAGGAGACCCGCCAGCGCGGCGGGGAGCCAGCCCACGGCGCGGGCCAGGCCGGTTCGGACACCGTCAGCGTCAGCGAAATTACAGGCCAGGATGGGGCGTTATAGTAGGTGGCGGGGGCCTGACCGGAGGCCCTCAACCCTGGATTGAGGAGGTGCCCGTCCAACCAATCCGGCAGGAGGAAGCCGAATTTGTATCCGTTTGAACGTTTCACCGAGCGAGCCAAGAAGGTTCTAACGCTCGCGCAGGAGGAGGCCGAGAGGTCTCACCACAGCTATATCGGCACGGAACACCTTCTGCTGGGGTTGCTGCGAGAGGGTGAGGGTCTCGCTGCCAAAGTCCTGAACAACCTTGGCGTGGAGATCGGCAAGGTGCGCCAGACGATCGAATCCGTGCTCGGTCGCAATGAGCGCATCATCATTCAGCAGATCATTCCGACGTCGCGCGTCAAGAAGGTGATCGAGATCTCCTTCGAGGAAGCGCGCCGCATGGGCCATGCGTACGTCGGCACCGAGCACCTGCTGCTGGGCCTGCTGATTGAGGGCGAGGGCATCGCCGCCCACGTGCTCGAGGACCTGGGCGCCACGCTGGACAAGGTGCGTGCCGAGATCGAGCGCCTGCTCCACGACTCCACCATGGAGGACGCGGAGCCGGCGCCGAAGAAGCCGTCCAAGACCCCGCTGCTGGACCAGTTCGGCAGGGACCTGACCGACATGGCTCGCAAGAACCTCCTCGACCCGGTGATCGGGCGCGAGATGGAGATCGAGCGAGTCGTGCAGATCCTGAGCCGGCGCACCAAGAACAACCCCGCCCTCATCGGCGAGCCCGGCGTCGGCAAGACCGCCATCGCCGAGGGACTCGCCCAGCAGATCGTGCTCGGGAACGTCCCGGAATCGCTGATGCACAAGCGGGTGCTCACGCTCGACATGGGCGCTCTGGTCGCGGGAACGAAGTATCGCGGCGAGTTCGAGGAGCGGCTGAAGAAGATCCTCGACGAGATCCGCTCCAGCAAGGAGGTCGTCCTCTTCATCGACGAGCTCCACACGCTGGTCGGGGCGGGCGCCGCCGAGGGGGCGATCGACGCCGCGAACATCCTGAAGCCCGCGCTCGCCCGCGGTGAGATCCAGTGCATCGGCGCGAACACGCTGAACGAGTACCGCAAGTACATCGAGAAGGACGCCGCGCTGGAGCGGCGCTTCCAGCCCGTCTTCGTGGACCAGCCCTCGACCGCGGAGACCATCGACATCCTGTTCGGGATCAAGTCGCTCTACGAGAAGCACCACCGGGTGCAGATCACGGATGCCGCGGTGCGCAGCGCCGCCATGCTGAGCGACCGCTACGTGTCGGACCGGGCCCTCCCCGACAAGGCGATCGACCTGATCGACGAGGCGTCGGCCCGCGTGCGGATGAAGCTGACGACCACCCCCGATGACCTGAAGGCGATGCAGAAGGACATCAAGCGCCTCCAGGCCGAGAAGGAGGAGTCGATCAGCCAGCAGGACTACGAGACGGCGGCCACCCTCCGCGAGAAGGAAAAGAAGCTCAAGGAGAAGTACGCCCAGAGAGAGTCCACCTGGCGCGACAAGCTCGGCGAGACGGTCCCCGACGTGACCGAGGAGGACATCGCCACGATCGTCGCCTCCTGGACGGGGGTGCCGGTCTCCCGGCTGGTCGAAGAGGAGACCGCGCGGCTCCTGCGCATGGAGGACGAGCTCCACCATCGGATCGTCGGGCAGGACGAGGCGATCAAAACGATCTCGCAGGCCGTGCGCCGCGCCCGGGCCGGGCTCAAGGACCCGCGCCGGCCGATCGGCTCGTTCATCTTCCTGGGCCCGACGGGCGTGGGCAAGACCGAGCTGGCACGCGCCCTGGCCGAGTTCATGTTCGACTCCGAGGACGCTCTGATCCGCCTCGACATGTCGGAGTTCATGGAGCGGCACACCACGGCCAGGCTGGTGGGTTCACCGCCCGGCTACGTCGGCTACGACGAGGGTGGGCAGCTCACGGAGGCAGTGCGGCGGAGGCCGTACTCGGTGATCCTGCTCGACGAGATCGAGAAGGCGCACCCCGAGGTCTTCAACATGCTCCTCCAGATCCTGGAGGACGGCCGGCTCAGCGACGCGAAGGGCAAGGTCGTCAACTTCGCCAACTGCCTGATCATCATGACCTCGAACCTGGGCATCAGGGACGTGAACCAGGCCCAGACGGCGCTCGGCTTCCAGGCCGCCCTGGCCGACGAGGAGAGCGACGTCGACCGGCGCCACAAGCAGATGAAGACGCGGATCGACGACGAGCTCAAGAAGATGTTCCGGCCCGAGTTCCTCAACCGGATCGACGCCGTGGTCACCTTCAAGAGCCTCACCACCGAGCAGGTCCGGCAGATCGTTGAGCTGCTGATGGCGCGGACGGCCAAGCACCTGGCCGAGCAGGACGTGTTCCTCGAGGTCACCACCGCGGCCAAGGACTGGCTCGCCAAGGAAGGCTTCGACCGCATCTACGGCGCCCGGCCGCTGCGCCGTGTGATCACGACCCGGATCGAGGACCCGCTCAGCGAGGAGCTGCTGCGGGGAAGCTTCAGCAAGGGCGACACGATCCTCGTCGACGCCGACGAGAACGGCGTCACCCTGGTTCCCCGGCCCAAGGCCAAGGAGCCGGCCGGCTCGGGCGCCGAGAGCAAGGACAGCTAGTAGTCT
>DASYBH010000012.1:0-13573 GCA_036500885.1 Candidatus Dormiibacterota bacterium | reverse complement strand
CGGGGTGGTGTTCTGGTGGCCGGTGATCGGCGCCACCGCCGCGCACTGCCGGTGGCGGCTGTCCCCGATGGCACAGCTGCTGTACCTGTTCATCGGGACGTTCCCGCAGGACGGCGTGGCGCTGGCCCTGCAGTTCTCGCGGACGCCGTTCTACGAGTTCTACACGCACGTCCCGCGCATCGTCCCCGCGCTGGACCCGGTGACGGACCAGACGGTGGCGGGCGCGGTGCTGATGCTGTTCGGGAAGAGCAGCTACTTCATCGGCGCGGTGGTGGTGTTCCTGCGCTGGTTCAACACGGAGTTCCAGGCCGACCTGGAGTCCGCGGCAAGAGCGCGGTAGGCGCGCGCGACCACGGGACGAATTTTTTCTGAATTGGTCTGAAGCACGAAGCCACGAAGAGCACGACGACGCACGAAGGGCTTCGAGGTCAGCCCTTCACGCAGACGACCTGGCGAAGGGTGTGCTCGATGTCGACGAGGTCGGACTGGGCCGCCATCACCGCGTCGATCTCCTTGTAGGCCATCGGGGTCTCGTCGATGACGTCGGCGTCCTTGCGGCACTCCACGTCCCTGGTGGCGCGGGCGTGGTCCTGCAGCGTGAACATGCGCTTTGCGTCCCCGCGCGACATCGCGCGGCCGGCGCCGTGGGAGCACGAGTTGAAGCTCTCCGGGTTGCCCCTGCCCCGGACGATGAAGGAGCGGGCTCCCATCGAGCCCGGGATGATGCCCATGTCGTCCGCGCGGGCGCGAACGGCGCCCTTGCGCGTGACGACGACCTCCTCGCCGAAGTGCGACTCGCGCGCGAGGTAGTTGTGATGGCAGTTGATCGCCTGGACCACGCGAGGGATGGCCCGCAGCTGCTTGCGGACCGCCTCGGTCATCGCCTCCATCATCAGCTCGCGGTTGACGCGGGCGTATTCCTGGGCCCACTCCACGGCCTCCACGTAGCCGTCGTACTCGGGCGTGCCCTCCTCGAGGTAGGCGAGGTCACGGTCGACCAGCTTCACGCCCGCGTTCGCGACCCGCTTCTGGGCGAGGACGGTGAAGTAGGTGCCGATGCGGTTGCCGGCTCCGCGGCTGCCCGAGTGGAGCATGAACCAGACCTGGTCACGCTCGTCGAGGCACAGCTCGATGAAGTGGTTGCCGGTGCCGAGGGTGCCCAGCTGGCACTCGGGGTCACGGTGGCGCAGGCCCGGGTGCTGCTTCACCAGGCGTGTGTAGCCGGGGAGGAGCTGCTGCCAGCGGCGCTGCGCCCGGGCCGGGGCGCCGCCGTCCCAGGCCCCGACGTCCCCGCGTCCGCCGTCGTTCGTGCGGCCGTGGGGGATGGCCCGCTCGATGGCGGTCCTGACGTGGGCGAGACCGGCCGGCAGGTTGTCGCGACCCAGCTCGGTCTGCACCGCCATCATGCCGCAGCCGATGTCGACCCCGACCGCGGCCGGGATCACGGCGCCCTTCGTCGCGATCACGCAGCCCACCGTGGATCCGCGACCCTGGTGGACGTCCGGCATCGCCGCCACCCACTTGTAGACGAAGGGCAGGGTGGCGAGGTTGCGGAGCTGCCGCTTCGCGCCCTCCTCGCAGGGCACCCCGCGGATCCAGGCCTTGATCGGCACTCCATGCGTCTCGATCAGCTCGTACATGACTCGCTCCATGTGGAAAGAGCAGGACGACCGTCGAGTTTAGAACCGCGGTTGCAACGCACGCCCCGCGAAGGCAAAGAAAAGGGCCTGGCGATCTCGCCAGGCCCCTGCGCGTTCTCTTCGATCAGTCGAGGGGGCTCGATCTGGTGATCCGGCTCACTCGCCGGTCACCAGCTCCGTCCAGCGCTCCTCGACCCGGCGGACCTTGAAGACCGCGAAGGCGACCGCCCACGTGACCACGAACGCGCCGACGATCACGAAGCCCAGACTGCCGAAGCTCAGCCCGCTGATCGCATCGAAAACGGGGCCCTTGAGCCCGAGCTGGCCGATCAGGAGCTGGCCCAGCTCCACCATCCCGACGAACAGGGCGACGAAGACCGAGAGCGCCGTGACGGTCACGTTGTAGAACACCTTCCGGATCGGGTTGGAGAAGGCCCACGAGTAGGCCTTGGCCATGAACGCGCCGTCGGTCGTGTCCATCAGCGACATCCCGGCGGCGAAGATCACCGGCAGCGAGACGATCGCCAGGAACGGCACGCCCTGGGCGGCGGCGCCGGCGGAGATGGCCAGCAGCGCGACCTCGGACGCGGTGTCGAAGCCGAGCCCGAACAGGAACCCGACCGGGTACATGTGCCAGCTCTCGGAGACCAGCCTGAACAGCCGGCCGAACAGGCGCGACATCAGCCCGCCGGCAACCAGCTCCTGGTGGAGGGCGTCGCGGTCGTACTCCCCCCGTCGCATGCGCTGGTAGACACGGACGATGTCCAGCAGGATCAGCAGGTTGAGGACGCCGATCACGATCAGGAACACGCCCGACACGCTGGTTCCGATCAGGCCGCCGATGTTCCTGAGCTGCCCGCCATCGGTGACGACGCTCTCCACGAGGGACTTGATCGCCAGGCCCAGGCTCAGCGCGATCAGGAGCACCACGGTGGAGTGGCCGAGCGAGAAGAAGAACCCGACGCCAACCGGTCGCCTGCGCTCCTGGAGCAGCTTCCGCGTCGTGTTGTCGATGGCCGAGATGTGGTCGGCGTCGAACGCGTGGCGGAGGCCGAACGTGTACGCGAGGCCGCCCAGGCCGAGGAAGGCCGGGTGGCCGAGGCCGTAGGTCAGCAGCGCCCCCCAGCCCACCACATGGAGCAGGAGGATGATGCCGTAGAGCCCGCCGAGCCGGCGGCGTTCGCCGCGGTCGAAGGCCTGCCATGCGGTCCGCAGGAGGGAAGCCATGCCCACCACCATACCTGCTAATCGCGACAGAGTCGCGAGAAGACCGCCCCCCGGGCGTGAATCGCCGGGCCGCGCATTGAGACCGCATCGCAGGAGCCGGGGGTCGGACGGGCGCGCAACCGGGGCGGTATCATCGCCACGAAGTGCGATCTCGCCGGGTCGCCGCCGTGGCGACGTCCATAGGCGTGCTCGCGGCCAGCCAGGTTGGCCACCTGCTGGCGAGCGAGCTCAGGCAGGGCCCGCGGGCGCTCGTCCCTGCGAACGCTGGTGCCCACGCCTACGCTCCCACGCTGACCACCGTCGTGCTCGGCATCACGGGCGGCTTCGTCCTGGCTGCCCTCCTGATCGTGGCCGCCGCTAGAGCCGGCCGTGCGCGGCCGGCGCCCGGCGCTCCCCGGCCGCGGCGGAGCTCCGTCCTGGACCTGGTCGCCGTCCTGTTCGTCCTCCAGCTCGCGATCTTCCTCGGCCAGGAGACGATCGAGGCGGCCGCCGGCGGCCTGCCGCTGCGCGACGCCGGCGACCTCGTGCTCTGGGGCTGTCTCGGGCAGCTGCCCGTGGCGTTCGTGGCCGGCCTGGTCCTCAGCCCGCTCACGGCCCGCCTCGAGGCGGCGGTCGAGGAGCTGGCCGGCGCTGCCGGGCAGCCGCTCGCGCCGCGCGCCGTCGTGGCCGCCGTCCAGGCGCTGGCCCCGGCCCGCGCGGCCCTGCGTCCCGGCTCGCCGGCCGGCGCCTCCAGCCAGCGCGGCCCCCCGTCGCTCCCGCGCCTGCACCCGATCGAGCACTGATCCGGCCCCGTCAAAGGAAGACGACTTGCCCCCCCTGACCCCCCGGCGGACGAGGGGGGGAGTAGGGGACCAAGGTTCGAAGGAGCTGACACGAGTGAATCTCTATCTGCACGCGTTCGGCCAGCGGTACGACCTGCCGATCTCGCTGGCGCTGTATCTCTACGCGGCCGCCGGGGTGGTCGTCATCTCGTTCGTGCTGGTCGCCGTCTTCGCCAGCGACCGCACCGGCGCCCGCGCGGTCCGATATCCGCGCCTGGCCGTCCCCTTCCTGCTGGCCCTGGGACGCTCGCGCGTCGTGCGTGCGATCACGGGCGCGATCGGCGTGCTGGCGTTGCTGACCGTCATCGTGACCGGTCTCTTCGGCGCCCAGAGCGCGGACAGGAACCCCGGCAACTACCTCACCTGGGTCTACTTCTGGGCCGGCCTGGTCATCCTGACCGGGCTGGTCGGCAACCTCTGGACCCTGCTCAATCCGTGGGCGGCCCTCTACGACCTGGCCACGCTCGGCCGGCGCCGGGCCCCGCGGCTCCGGCTGCCCGCGACGGTCGGCGTCTGGCCCGCCGCGCTCGTCTACCTCCTCTTCGCGCTGCTCGAGCTCGCCTCCGGCGTCGCGAGCCATCCGATGCTGATCGCGATCCTCGCCGTCGTCTACTCCATCGTCACGCTGGCCGGCATGGCTCTCTTCGGCCGGGACGTCTGGCTCCAGAGCTGCGAGGGCTTCACCGTCCTCTTCGGCGTCATCGGCCGGTTCGGTCCGGTCGAGACCGAGCGTGACGAGGACGGTCGCCTGCTCGGCGTCTGGCTCCGGCCCTGGGGCACCGGTCTGCTCCAGCGCCAGCGGGCGGGGTGGGACTGGGTGGTCTTCGTGATCCTGATGCTCACCTCCCTGGCCTTTGACGGGATCATCGCCACGTCCGCGTGGCAGAGCTTCGACGAGGCGATGACGCCCTGGGTGCAGGGGCTCGGAGCCCTGGGGCAGCCCGTGGTCCGGACGGCCGGCATGCTCCTGCTGGGGACGGCCTTCCTCCTGATCTTCGTCGCCTTCGTGCGGCTGATGCTGTTCTTCGGCGGGGCCCGGAGCGAGGAGCTCACCACCGTGACGGCGTTCGCGTTGACCCTGGTCCCGATCGCGCTGGTCTACAACGCGGCCCACAACTACAGCTACCTGACCGTCCAGTCCCAGAACCTGATCCCGCTCCTGGCCGATCCGCTCGGCCGGGGCTGGAACCTGCTGCCGACGGCCGGCTACCGGCCCAGCCTCGTGCTGTCCGCGGTCTCGACCGTCTGGTTCATGCAGATCATCCTGATCGTGCTCGGCCACGTGGTCGCCGTGTACCTCGCCCACCTTCGGGCCGGGGAGCGGTTCCGATCGGCCCAGAGGGCCCTGCTGAGCCAGTATCCGATGCTGGTCCTGATGGTCCTGTACACGATGACCAGCCTCTGGATCCTGGCCCAGCCGATCACCCAGGGCGGATAGCGTGCAGGGGGGAGGGGGTGCGCCGGGCTGGTGGGCCAAAAGGCGGCCAATCCGGAAGAAATCGGGGCACATGGGCCGTCCGATAAGCCATCATGGATGGAGCACCATCGGCGAAGCGCGCTTGCTCTGGTGGTGCTCGGGGGAGTGAGGGGTTTCATCGGATTCCCCCCAGCGGATCGTCCCCGGCTCGGAGATCGTTGCTTTTGCTAACAAATGCAGAAAAACCAAGCTCAAATGGCCCGGCAAGGGCTGGAAATGGCCTGAAGGGCTTGCATTTCGGCTCGAGATCCGGCAAAATACAAAGCGTCCGGTCGGAAACGACCGGCAGGCCCGGGAATCCTGGCAAGAGAGGATGAGAGGGACTTGGAGGTGAAACTCCAAGGGCGGGTTCCCGGGTCCATTAAATAGACCTCACCCCCGCAGCCATGCTCGGTGGAGGTGCGAGGAGGGAAACCTCCTCGCCCGCCCCGAGCGGGGGCGGAAGACCCAAGCTCTACCACCGAAGACTTGGGTATGCCTATCGCACCTTCGCAGCGGACGCTCCATGCGGCCTGCTGCTAGGATCACCCCTCGTGATTCCCACAGAGCTGCTCGAGGTGCTTGCCTGCCCCAAGTGCAAGCGGAAGGTCGAGCTGACCGAGGACGGAAAGGCGCTCGTCTGTCAGGCGTGCCGGCTGCGCTACGCGATCGTGGACGACATCCCGGTGATGCTGATCGACGAGGCCGAGCCCTTCTGAGGGCCTGACCCCTCCTGCGCACCACCCCGGAGGGGGAGACCCGCCTCCTCCTCCAGGACTGTCAGCCTCCTGCGCCCGGCTCCGGCCGCACCGCAAGCAGCGACCCACGCTGCTAGATGGGCGGTCAGACCGCGCAGCGGTAGGTCTCGGTTGCGACCCTGCCCGTCCGTCCGACGCCGGCCACGACGTCGGTCTGGACCTCGTCGTTCGTGAGGGCGTAGGCCTGCTGAGCGTTCGTGCTGGACGCCGCGAAGACCAGGCCCAGCACGTGGCCCTGGAGGTCGATCAGCGGCCCGCCGGAGTTGCCGGGCCGCACCTCGGCGGCCAGGATCCATATGGCGCGGTCGACCAGCTTGTCGTTGTAGATGTCGCGGCCCTCCGCGGTCGTGCTCTGCTCGATCACCGAGGCGCCGACCGTCTCGGCGCCCCCGCCCGGGTACCCGATCACCGCTCCCTGGGTGCCCCTGGTCCCGGAGCCCTGGGCCAGCGCCGGCGCGGTGACCTGGGGCGCGTACAGGATCGCGACGTCCCGCTCGGGGTCGAAGAGCACCACCGAGGCCCGTATGCCCGTCTGCCGTGTGACGTCCTGGGACAGGATGGTGTTCGTCGTGCCCGAGACCACGTGGGCGTTGGTGATCAGGTAACCCCTGGCCACCGGGTAGGCGGTGCCGCTGACGATGCCGCCGCAGCCGCGCCCCTCGACCCGGTAGACGACCTCGGATGCGGCCTGCACGCCGGCGGTGTCGACCGAGGCGGGCGGCTGCAGCTGGGTCGGCAGCACCGGCTCCAGGCCCGCGAAGGTCTGCGGGAACGGCACCCCCGCGAGGATGCCCCTGACCCCGGAGAGGAAGCCAGGCGGCCGGGGAAAGACCAGGTCGACGGTGCGGAGGATCGACGACTGCTGGATCAGCCGGCTCAGATCCGCGCTGGGCCCCTGCGAGAATGTCAGGCCCACGAACCAGGTCAGGGACAGCGCCGTGAAGAACGAGAACAGGCCGCCGGCCAGCTTCTCCGGCGGGCGCGCGAAGCCTCGGCCCAGGATGGCCCGCCGGATCGGCTCGCCGATCCAGAAGCCCAGGGTCGAGCCCAGGCTGCCGCAGATCACCAGGACCAGGACGGCCGCCAGCGGTCGCACGCTCCCGGTCAGGTGGAGCGCGTCGAGAACGCCGGGAGCCAGCGTGGCGCCGGCCACGACACCCGCGACCAGGCCCGAGTACTGGAACAGGGAGAGCCAGAAGCCACGGCGGTAGCCGTTGGCGACCCCGATGAGGACCGCGATGAGAATGACGATGTCGATCAGGTTGATGGCGCCTAAAAAGGTACGGGACTGCGACCCCCCGGCGCGCGACAAAAGTCCGATCGCAGAAAGCTTGATAATTGGGCTCGTGACGTACCTGATCGGGGAGTGGATCCCGGCCTGGGCCTACATGAGCGCCGCCTTCCTGGTCGCCACACTGGGTGTCGTGGGCCTGGGTTGGTGGGTCCTGCGCGGCGATCACCTCAACCGGCGGTTCGAGGACACGGCCACCGAGGAGACGGCGGAGCACCACTGAGCGGCAGGGTCCTGCGGGCCCCCGCTCCAGGCCTGAGGGCCTATCCGAATCCTATGCGCTCGCCGGGCGCAGGCGGATCATCGAGCCCGGCGCTCGCTCGATCAGCGGGTGGGCGGCGTGGGCCGCGGCGCGGCGCTCGTCGGGCACCACGCCGTACAGCGTGGTCCGCATCCGCGGCGTCCGGCCAGCCGAGCGGATCAGCTCCTCCATCGAGGCCGGCGACATCTCCTGCCCGTGGGACGCGCCCGCGGACCGGCTGATCGACTCGTTCATCAGCGTGCCGCCGACGTCGTTGCAGCCGGCGTGGAGGCACGCCTGCGCCCCCTCGACGCCGAGCTTCACCCAGGAGACCTGGATGTTGTCGACCAGGCCCTGGAGCCCCAGCCGGGCGACGGCGTGGACGAGCAGCACCTCGTCCCAGGTCGGTCCGGGCCGGCCCTCGCCGCGCAGGTAGAGCGGGGCGCCCATGTGCACGTAGGGCAGCGGCACGAACTCGGTCAGGTGGCCGGTGCGATGCTGCAGCCGCCGCACGACCTCCAGGTGGTTGGCCCAGTGGGCGCCGCTGTCCACGTGTCCGAACATGATCGTCGCGTTGGAGCGGAGGCCGGCCGCGGCAGCCGCCTCCTGCACGCGGACCCACTCGGCGGTCGTGACCTTGTCGGGGCAGATGATCCGCCGCACGTCGTCGTCCAGGACCTCGGCCGCGGTGCCGGGAAGCGACGACAGCCCGGCGTCGCGCAGCATGCCGACGAACCGCTCGACCGTGACGCCCAGGCTCGCCGCGCCCTGGAAGATCTCCAGCGAGGAGTACGCGTGGACGTGGAGGTCGGGCAGCACCCGCTTGATCGCGGCGCAGACGTCGAGGTAGAACTCGCCGGTGAAGTCCGGGTGGATCCCGCCCTGCATACAGACCTCGGTCGCGCCGCGCTCCCAGGCCTCCCGGGCGCGGTCCACGACCTCCTCGACCGGCATCAGGTAGGGCTTGCCACGCAGGTTCAGCGACAGCGGGCCCTTGGAGAACGCGCAGAAGCGGCAGCGGTAGGTGCAGACGTTGGTGTACTGGATGTTGCGGGTGACGACGTAGGTCACCGTGTCGCCGCAGATGCGCCGGCGGACGGCGTCGGCTGTCTCGCAGACGGCGTCCACCTCGTCGCCGCGTGCGCTGAACAACAGCTCCATCTCGTCACGCGTGGGCCGCTCGCCGGCTCCGGCTCGCTCCAGCACCCGCGCGATCGCCGGCCTCACCCCGCGGGTGAGCTCGTCGGCGGAAAGCCTGCGGCCGGGAGCCACCGCCGGCGCCAGCTGGCCGCCGGTCGCCCACGGCGTCCGCGGACGCAGATGACCGTGGGCGTCCAGCTGGTTGCGCAGCACCTCGGGCAGGCCGAGCCGCCCGGTCGCGCTCGCCGCCGGCCGCTCGACGAGGAGGACGCCCGCTGCCGCCGCGGCCTCGACGAGGGCCTCCCGCCGGCCGCTGACCGCCGCGGCGCCGGCGGGGGTGGCGCCGTGACCCAGGTCCTCGGCCCCGGCCGCGATCAGCGCGGCGGCGCCGCGGGCGTCGAGCGCCTCACCGCCGACCCTGGTTGTGGGCGGCAGCAGCCCGCGCAGGTGGGCGATCGCGGCGCCCACCGCCGTGATGTCGTCGCCGGTCACCGATACCAGCGGGTACCCGGTCAGGGCTGCGCCGTCGCGAACGGCCGCGGCCGCGGCGGCGGGCAGCATCACCATCGACGGCACGGCCTCCGCGCCCTCGACGTGGATGGCGCAGGCGGTGTGCGGGCGGCCGCCCACCGGGAGGGATGACTCAACCAGCGGCACCAGGCCCAGCTCGGAGGCGGCGGTCGCCAGCTCCGGGGGACAGATGACGCTGGTGGCGCCGGCGTCCTTCGCCAGCGGCAGCTCCTCGACGGAGGCGCAGCGGACCGACTGGCCGAAGGTGATCATTTGCCGAGTCAACATCCTCGCCCATGTTACGGAGCCCGGGAAGCGCCGAGAGAAGCCCTTAGCATGGTTGGGTGGACATGACGGAGGGATCGTCGCTGCCCGTCCTGGCGTCGGACGCGGAGCGTGAACGGGCCGGCGAGCTGCTGCGCCAGGCGTCAGTGGAGGGGCGCATCACGCTGGACGAGTTCTCGGCGCGGATCGAACGGGCGCTGGCGGCGCGGACCCGTGACGAGCTGGAGAAGGTCACCCAGGACCTGCCCCGGGTCTCGTCGGGCGTCGTCGCCGGCGCGGCGCGGCGCACGGTCCGCTCGTCGGTGGCGATCATGAGCGCCGTCGACCGCAAGGGCTTCTGGCGCGTCGACGAGGAGAGCGGGGCGATCGCCGTGATGGGCGCATGCAAGCTCGACCTGCGCGGCGCCGTGATCTCCGCGCAGGTGACGACCATCAACGCCTTCGCGTTCTGGGGCAGCATCGACGTGGTGGTGCCGTTCGGAGTCGAGGTCGATCTGCAGGGGATCGCGATCATGGGCACGAAGACCCTGACGCTGAAGGGCCCGCCGCCGGCGCCAGGGGCGCCCGTCGTGCGCATCAACGCGGTGGCGCTCATGGGCGCCGTCACCGTCCGGGATCGCCCGTCTCTGGGCGAGCGGCTCAAGGAGGCGATCGAAGACCGGCTGGCCGGCGGCTGACCGTCATTCACGCACTCGACGGCGTGCACAGGAGGGAGGCAGATGAGCGCAGGCGACGAGAGTCGGACCGCGGACGGCTCCCCCGGAGAGCCGGTCCCGGCACAGCCGGGAACAGACGGCGCCCGAACCGGGCGGCGCCCCACCCGTGCGGCGCTCGCGGCCGGCGGCGTCGCGGCAGCCGCCGCCGTGGCCGGGGGCGCGTACCTGGCCGAGCGCGCCGGCCTGCTGGGCGGACTCCACATCAGGGTCAACGGCGGCGACCACGCGGTCAGCGCCACACCCGACACACCGCTGCTGTACGTGCTGCGCAACGAGGTGGGCCTCAACGGTCCGCACTTCGGATGCGGGTTCGCCGAGTGCGGGGCGTGCACGGTGCAGGTCGACGGCCGGGCCGTGCGCTCCTGCGTCACGAGGGTCGGCGACGTGGGTGGCCGCGAGGTCACGACGCTGGAGGGCCTGGGCACTCCCGGCCACCCGCATCCGCTCCAGCAGGCCTTCATCGACCAGCAGGCGGCTCAGTGCGGGTACTGCATCAGCGGGATGATCATGGAGAGCGCTGCCATGCTCCGGTCCAACCCCAAGCCGAGCGACGCTGACATCAGGACGGCGCTGTCCGGCCACCTCTGCCGCTGCGGGACGCACTATCGGATCCTGCGGGCGGTCAGAGCCGCCGCGGGGGTCCGGTGACACCCTCCCGCCGCGACTTCATCAAGGCGATGGGCGGCCTCGTGGTCGCCATCAGCCTGCCGGGCCGCCTGGATCCTCGCGTCCTGGCCGCCGCCTCGCCGTTCGGACCCCTCACGGTCCCGCCCGACCAGGTGGACTCGTGGCTCGCCATCGCCAGGGACGGGAGCGTGACCATCGCGACAGGCAAGGTGGAGCTGGGCACGGGCGTCGCCACGGCCACGATGCAGATCGCCGCCGAGGAGCTCGACGTCGCGGTGTCCAGGATCAGGCTCGTCCAGGGCGTCACCGGGCAGACGGTCGACCAGGGGTACACGGCGGGCAGCCAGAGCATGCGGACGCAGTGGGCGGGAGGCCTCCGCCAGGCGGCCGCCTCGGCCCGGCAGACGCTGCTGGAGATGGCCGCCACCCGGCTGGGCGTGCCGGCGGACCAGCTCGCCGTCCGCGGCGGCGTCGTGAGCGTCCGCGGGGACGCGGCGCGGTCGGTCACCTACGCGGAGCTGGTCGGCGGCCGCCGCATCGGAGCGGCCGTCTCGCGCCAGGTCAGGGCGAAGCCGCCGAGCCAGTTCCAGGTGGTCGGCACATCCGTCCCGCGGGAGGACATCCCGGCCAAGGTCACCGGCCGGTTCACCTACGTGCAGGACGTGCGCGTGCCCGGCATGGCGCACGGCCGGGTGGTGCGGCCAGGGCGGCCGAGCCCGGCGGCGGGCGGTCAACCCGCGGCCGTCTCCTCGACGGCGAGCGGTCCGACCGCCATCGCGGAGATGATCGGCGGGACGCTCGCGAACGCAACGCTCCGCCACGTCGACGAGTCCTCGGTCCACGGGCTCCCAGGGCTCGTGAAGGTGGTCACGAAGCACAGCTTCGTCGGGGTCGTGGCGGAGCGGGAGGAGCAGGCGATCGCCGCGGCCCAGCGGCTCCGGGTGACGTGGACGGACGCCGCGCTCCTGCCGGACCAGGCGGGCCTCTTCGACGCGATCGGTACCGCGAAGGTGGCCAACACCCGGGTCCTGTCGGTCGTGGGCGACGTGGACGCCGCGCTCGGCTCGGCCGCCACCGTCCTCCAGGCGACGTACCACCACCCCTACCAGGCGCACGCCTCGATCGGGCCATCGTGCGCGGTGGCCGACGTGAAGGACGGGAGGGCGACGGTCTGGTCCGCGACGCAGGGCGTCTACCAGCTCCGCGACGCGCTGGCGACGCTGCTCGGGCTCTCCCGCGAAAACGTGCGGGTCATCTACGTCGAGGGTTCGGGCTGCTACGGCATCAACGGCGCCGATGACGCGTCGATGAGCGCGGCGCTGCTGTCGCAGTCGGTGGGCCGGCCCGTGCGCGTGCAGTACATGCGGGCGGACGAGATCGCCTGGGAGAACTTCGGCAGCCCGATGGTGATGAGCCTGAGGGCCGGGCTGGACGGGAGCGGGCGCATCGCGGCCTGGGACTACCAGGGCTGGACGGCCAGCAGGGGCAACCGCCCGGGGCCGCCCGGCAACGTGCCCGCCGGCGTGCTGGCCGGCTTTCCGGAGCCGCCCCCGCCGGCCTCCCCACCGCCGTCGCCGCCGCTCGGCGACGACAGCCTGAACTCCATGCCCTCGTACGCGTTCCCCAGCCAGCGGGTAGTCTCCTACGGCGTCTACCAGCCCTGGCTGTTCACGGGCCCGCTTCGCTCGCCCAGCCGGCTGCAGAACACGTTCGCCAACGAGTCCTTCATGGACGAGCTGGCGGCGGCGGCCGGGGCGGACCCGATCGACTTCCGGCTCCGGCACGCCAGCGACCCGCGGCTGGCCGCGGTGATCCAGCGGGCGGCCCAGAGCGCCGGCTGGCAGAGCCGGCCCTCGCCGGCGCCCCAGCAGGCTGGCGCGACCAGGACCGGCAGGGGCGTTGCCGCCGTCCGCTACGAGGGAACGTCCTCGTACGTGGCGGCGATCATCGCGGCTCAGGTGGACGCCGGCACCGGGGCGGTCAGGGTGACGCAGGTGGCGGTGGCCCACGACTGCGGCGTCGTCATCAACCCGGACGGCGTGCGGAACCAGATCGAGGGCAACATCGTCCAGGGCCTGAGCCGGGCGCTGAAGGAGGAGGTCCGGTTCGACCGCTCCGGCGTGCTCGGCGTGGACTGGGCCTCCTACCCGATCATCACGTTCGCCGAGCTGCCCGACGACGTCCGGATCGAGCTGATCGACCACCCGGAGCTGCCGGCCCTCGGCGCCGGCGAGGCGACCATCTCGGTCATCTCGGGAGCGCTCGGCAACGCGATCTTCGACGCGACAGGCAGGCGGCTGCGCCAGCTGCCGTTCACGGCCGACCGGGTGAAGGCAGCGCTGTAGGGCGGCGTTAGGTGAGTGCTGTTCGGGCGGTCGATTAGCTGAATGAGTTGCAGCACGGAGCCACGAAGGACACGAAGACGCACGAAGGAATAGGGGATCTGGGGATCGGGCTAGAGCGCTGAGGCTGACCTCGAGGCCCTTCGTGCGTCTTCGTGCTCTTGGTGCCTTCGTGCTTCAGACCAATTCGGAATCATTCGTCAGCTTTCCGTTTGCGTGCGCGCCAGGGCGAGCATCGCGGTGCGCCAGGGGGCGTCCTGGAGCGGGTCGGCGGGTGGTGGGCCGCTGGCCCAGGCGTCGACGTGCTCGGCCGCGAGCGGGCGCGACTCCGCCCATGTGGCGGCGAGCTGGCGGAGCTGCTCGCGCAGCAGCGTTCGCGCGGGCGGCTGGTCGAGCAGCTGCGCCAGCCACGTGGCGGCGCGCTCGTCGAGGTCGCCCAGCGCTCGACCGGGCACCGGGAAGTTGGCGACGTACGTCCGCGCGTGGCCTATCGCCTCGGGGACGTCGACCTCGGCCAGT
>DASYBH010000011.1:0-5196 GCA_036500885.1 Candidatus Dormiibacterota bacterium | reverse complement strand
ACAGCGTGTCCGTGACCAGCACGCCGCCCGACGACCCCACCGCGGAGGCCTGCGTCTGCCGCGGCCGCAGCAGGCCGTCGTAGAGCGCGTAGGTGGTGACGTAGCTCCCGTTGGGTCCCAGCCTGCCGGTCGTGACCGCGGTCGGGCTGGTGGTGCTGACGAGGTAGCTGTACGTCGTGCTCGCCGACTGCACGCCCTTGGGCCGGCCGGGCAGCCAGACCGCGGTCGTCCGGCCCAGCGGGTCGAAGGTGACGTCGGTGCGGCGGCCGTTCTGGTCGGTGGTGCCCGTGGTCAGGCCCCACGCCGGCTCGACGTCGTTGGTCGTCACCCAGCCCAGCGGATTGGTGACCTTCGTCTGCGTCACCGGGCCGCCGGCCGAGCTCAGGTAGGCGGTCACCGTGTGGTTGCCGGCGATGTCCCACATGTCGGTGAGGCGGCCGTTGGCGTCGTACTGCGAGGTGGCCGACGTGACGAAGGTCGTGTTGCCGCTGGACCAGTCCTTCAGCTGCTCCACGCGGGTCACGTCACCCTGCGCCGGCGGGGCGCCCCACGCCTGGCCGTCGTACGAGGTGCGCGAGTCGCCGACGATCTGGCCTGGAGACGTGGGCGGCGTGCCGCACACGCCCTGGTAGGTCTCGACCCGCGACGGGTAGTTGATCAGCCACGCCGACGTGTTGCGGGCGTACGTGTAGAGCGTGCAGTGGGCGTCGCCGGGGTTGCCGACGTCGCCGTAGTCGGTGCTCTGCGCCGGCAGCCCGTACTGGTCGTACGTGGTCGCCGCCTTCGTCGTGCGGTAGCCGCGGCCGCCGTCCAGCGCGATCCGCTGCGCGCTGCCGGCCAGGTTGGTGAACAGCGCGTGGGTGGTGACGCCGTTCTGCGTGCGCGTCGCGGAGGGCGCCGACTGCCAGTGGTCGGTGATGACGTCGCTGACCACGGCGCCGCCGGGCCCGTTGTACGTGATCTGCTCGCGGTCCTGGCCGGAGAACGGGTCGCTGTCCGGCGTGCTGCCGCCGAAGGAGTCGGTGATGGAGACTCTGCGGGAGCCGCTGGGCAGGTGGTCCCCGTCCATCCCGGTGTAGTACAGGGTCTCGCCGTACGACTGGTCGCCGGGGTCGCCCTTCGTCACCCCCACCTTCTGGTAGCCGCGCCACGCCGACCACGTCTTCCGCGACGGCGGCGTGAGCCCGTCGTCGTCGGTGTAGTGCCAGTTGGGGCTGCCGATGTAGCTGTACGTGTTGATGGCCCGCGGCGCGGCGCCCGTGTGGTCGGTCTGGATGACCGCGGTCACCACGTACTTGTTGAAGTAGTCGGTGATGGGCTGGGTGGCGCCCGGCGGGGTCCAGATCACCGGGTAGCAGCGCAGCGTGTTCGACTCGGGCGCCGACGGCATCCGGCTGCCCGGCACGCAGTCCTGGCCCGAGTACTGGACGTCGATCTCGCCCCCCGTCTCGGTGCGGATCGAGGCCACCCGCCACCAGTTCATCGCCGGCAGGCCGTCGCCCACGCTGTCCACCCGGTTGGGCATCTGCACGCCCGTGAACGTCACGTCGGGCACGCTGACCGTGCCGCCCACCAGTCCGCTGTGGCTGATGCCGGCCAGCCAGAGCCCGGCCATGGTCCCGTCGCCGGGATCGGGGTAGGTCTGGTTGAGCGTCCACTGCTCCACGTCGCGGTAGGCCGTGCCGCCCCAAACCTGCGTCTTCGCGCTGGCCAGCCGCTTCTGCGTGAAGAACGTGGGCGAGTAGTCGGTGCAGCTCGTCGAGCTGGTGCAGCTCTGGTCCCAGGGCACGTCCGGCCAGCTGGCCGGGTGGGCGGTGTCGCAGACGGAGCCGGGGATGCAGCGGTCGGCCACCGTGAACAGCACCCTCTGCGGCGCCGTGCCGAACTCGGCCGACGTGCGCGTCCCGTAGTCGATCTCGGTCAGGGAGCCGCCGCGGACGTAGCTGGAGACCTCGCTCGACGTCAGGTTGCGCGCGTAGTTGTTCGTCTCGGTCCCATACCAGTACGACATCGAGTTGCCGTGCGGGTCCACGACGTAGTCCAGGTTCCAGCGCCAGGCCTGCTGGCACCACGACTTGTCGAACGAGGACTGGTAGCAGGGCTCACCCGGGTTGTTGCCGAACACCGGCACCGTCCACGTCGAGCTGGTCACCCGCTTGCCCGAGCTCCAGCCCGGCAGGTGGTTCAGCCCGAAGTAGTACTGCGTGCCATTGGCCGTGGTCACCCGCCAGTACTCGCCGTTGAGCGCCCCGTTGGACGCCCCCGTCAGGTGCTCGATCCGCGAGCCGTCGTCGGCCTTGGGATGCCAGGCCCCGGTCGCGTCGTCCTTGATCAGCTCGGCCGTCTTGCCGCCCAGCGACATCGTGGCGTTGTCGGTGCCCCAGCACTCGTCGCCCGTCTTGGTCGTGTTGTTGGCGTTCCCGCCCATGTCGTCGGCGCAGCTCTTGTAGGAGCGCTCGATGTAGCCCGACCACATCTCGAAGCCCTGGCCGATCCACGACGGCTGGTTGTTGGACGCCGCCATCCGCCCGTCCACGCCCTGCGCGGAGTAGGCCAGCGAGAGCGCCGGCTCCGGACCGCCCAGCGCCGGCGGCGCCCGCAGCCCGTACGACCACGAGAAGTCGCCCGCCGGGCCCCCCGCCTCCCAGGCCCCCGAGGCCGCCAGCGAGGTCGCTGTGAAGCTGCCGGTCCCCCCCGAGGGGCTCCCGCTCAGCGCCACCAGCGCGGTGGCGCCGGTGGTCGTGCTGACCGTCGCCGTGACCGCGCCGGCGCTGTTCCGCGTCGCCAGCGGCGTGCCCAGGCATCCGGCCGCGCCCGGCGTGCTCAGCGCGCACTCCGGCAGCTGCTCCAGCTGGAGCCGGTTCGCCCAGTCGCCCCCGAACGCGCCGCGGAGGCCGGTGGTGTCCACGCTCACCGTGGCCGGCGCCGCCGCCGCCACCCGCATCAGCACCGCGTTCGGCCAGGCCGCGGCGGTCTGTGCGCGGTCGAGCACCTGCACCGAGGCTCCGCCGCGGGCGCTCGCCCGCACCGCCGGCTTGCCGGCCGTGGGCAGCGCCCGGGCGCCCGTGGTGGACGCCTTCAGCGCCGCCGCGGCGGCCGGGTCGGCGGCGTAGGGCAGGGTGGCGCCGGCGCCGGCCGGCACCACGTGCTCCGTCTGCGGGGTCAGCGGCCGGAACCGGGAGGCCGGCGCCGCGACCGCGGGCACCTGGCCCGCCGCCGCCAGCACCACCGCCGCCGTCAGCGCGAGGGCAACCAGACGCGTCGGGTGCACGGCCGACCTCCTCGTCACGAGTTGAACAGGGTCACGATCTGGGCGTCGGACAGCGCGCCCAGGAAGACGCTGACGTTGTCGATGTCCCCTGCCCAGGGGTCCGTGAGGCTGCCGTTGTACCTGGCCTGGCCCACGGACAGCACCCCGGTCGCGTTCCAGAGCGGCGGGGCGTTCGCCGTCCCGACGAGCTGGCCGTTGACGTACAGCTTCACCACCTGCGCCCCGGCGTCGTACACGCCGGTCAGGAACGTCCACGTGCCCAGCTGCGGCGCGCTCGGCGACAGCGCCCGTGTCGCTGTCGGGTTGTTCTGGTCGGGCGTGTGGACGGTGAACGCCCAGCGGTTGTCGGTCTGGTCGTACTGCAGGAAGAACACGCACGTGCTGCTGCCCTGCTGGCACACGGCCGTCCGGAACCTGCTCGCGTCGGTAAGCCGCACCCAGGCCGCGACCGTGAAGCTCTGATCGGTCAGCACGACCGGGCCGGACGCGACGAACGCGCCGGTCGAGCCGTCGAGCGAGATCGCGCCCGGGTCGGTCGGCCCGCTGGTCCACGTGAAGCCACCGGTGCCCGCGAGGTTGTGGCCGTAGCCGGAGGAATCGGCCGCGACGCTGCCGCTGCCCTCGTCGAAGCCCCACTGCCCGACGGGCGTGGTCGGGTTGGCGATGGCCTGGATCTCGGCCGGGTACATGACGCGGTTCCAGACCTGGATGTCGTCGACGTCGCCGGGGAACCAGTCGCGCCAGCCGCTCGTCCAGCGCGCGCGGCCGATGTCGAGCGTGGAGCGGGAGTCGTACGGGCTGACGTTGGCCAGGGTGCCGGCCAGGACGCCGTTGACGTACAGCTGGATCTGCTGGGGGCCGGCGTCGTAGACGCCCACCAGGTGGGTCCACCTGCCGGCCACCACGGGCACAGAGGCCGCGAGGCGATACGCGGTCGGGCTGTTGGAGTCCGCGCTGTGCACCGCGAAGGCCCAGTTGCTGCCGTTGTAGCTGAGCACGAAGGAGCTGGCGGCGCTGCCGTTCTGGCTCACGGCCGTCACCCAGTTGCCGCCGGTGTTGGTGGTCGCGAGTCGCACCCACGCCGCCACGCTGAAGCTCTGGTTCGTGTGCAGGACCGGCCCGGCGGTCTCGGCAAACCCGGTGCTGCCGTTGAACGTGACAGCATGGTCGCCGCCGCCGGTGCGCCCGCCCGTCCACGACGTCCCGCCGCTCAGCGTGGCGGTGTTGCCGTTGCCGGACGCATCGCTGAGCGTCGTGCCGCTGCCCTCATCGGCGAGCCACTGGCCGGCCGGTCCGGTCGGGCCGCCGGCCAGGAACGTGTACTGCGTGATCGTCGAGAGGTTGCCCGCCGGGTCGACCGAGCGCACGAACAGCGTGTTCAGGCCCTGCGCGCCCGGCGTCGCCGTGATGGTCACCGCGGCGCCCAGGGAGGAGGCGGCGACCTGCGTGGTCGGCGGGTCGGCCCAGCCGTACTGGTAGGCGGCCACGTCGGAGACGCCGTTCGCGCCCAGCGTGAACGAGCCCGTCTGGCCGGCGCCGCCGTGGAAGTTCTGGTCGTTGGGGTAGTCGGTGGACACCACGGTCGGCGGCGCCGACGGCGGTGTGGTGTCCACGGTGAACTCGCAGCTGCCCGAGACCGGCGAGCTGTCGATCGTGTCGGTGGTCTGCACGTGGAAGAAGTAGCTGTGGCCGTCGGACAGCTGCCCGGCCGGCACGGTCACTATCGCCTGGCTGCCGCTGGCCACGCTGTTCTGCGTGGTCGACCCCGTCACCGAGCCGCCGACCGGGCCCCACGAGAACGTCGTGTTCAGTAGGTCGTTGTCAGGGTCGGTGACGGTCGCGGTGAGCGTGGGCGTCGCGGTGCCGAGGAACGGCCGCCCGGGGCCGGTCACGCAGCCTTTCGTGCCCGCGCTCAGGCCGGTCGG
>DASYBH010000010.1:0-20786 GCA_036500885.1 Candidatus Dormiibacterota bacterium | reverse complement strand
GCCCTTCCCTCACCTCTTCGGCCCGCTCAACACGGACGCGGTGATCCGCGCCCTGCCGTTCGAGGCGGGACCGGACGGCACGTTCACCTTCGACGGCGAGCCCGCCTAGTCAGCGGCACGCCTGGACCGGGTGCGGTCTCGATGGTCCCGACGGCGTCCGCAGCCGCAGCCGCGGATCGGATGCCCCGCGTCGACTCCAGGGCGAGCCATGCTCGGTCATGTGGGGACCGGCGGTGCCGGTTCCTGACACGGTGCGCGCGAACTGATCACGATGCACGGGGGTGCTTGACCTTCGGATGAGGACGAGGGCTGCCGTCGGAACCGCGGGAGACGCTTGTAAGTCTGTGGTGACCTCCTGACCGGGACAAGGCACACCACTCCCACATGTGGTCCACGGCCCTGGGTCTCTTGCGCCCATACGTGGCGTTTTGCCCACGGGATCGCGACTTAGGAGCCTGGGCCGGTAAGCCGACGGATCTTCGACGCCCATGCACCCCATCTGGCGGCCCGGGTCCTCCGCTGCTCGGCCCCGGACCACCACCTGGGGCACCTGGCCGCCGAATACCTCGCCGTCTTACCGACCCAGGCTCCTTGGTTGCAGGTGAGCGGGAACAGGCGGGAGCCTGCGGCCGGTATAGTCCACCGGCGGCGGCCGGTGTACTCGCGCGTCCCGAGTGGCCCCGCACAGCAAACCATGAGCAAGCTTCGTCACGACATCCGCAACCTGGCGATCATCGCCCACGTCGACCACGGGAAGACGACGCTGGTCGATGCCCTGCTGAAGCAGAGCAACACGTTCCGAGAGAACCAGGAGGTCGGGAGCCTGATCCTGGACTCCAACGCGCTGGAGCGCGAGAAGGGGATCACGATCCTGGCCAAGAACACGGCGATCCGGCACGGCGGGATCACCATCAACATCATCGACACGCCCGGCCACGCCGACTTCGGCGGCGAGGTGGAGCGGGTGCTGAACATGGCCAACGGCTGCCTGCTCCTGGTCGACGCGGCCGAGGGGCCCATGCCGCAGACGCGGTTCGTGCTGCGGGAGGCGTTCCAGGTCGGCCTGCGGCCGATCGTGGTCATCAACAAGCTGGACCGGCCCCACGCGGAGCCCGAGCGCGCGCTGCGACAGGTGCACGACCTCTTCCTGGAGCTGGCCGAGGACGCCGACCAGCTCGACGCGCCCGTCATCTACGCGATCGCGAAGGAGGGCCGCGCGGGGCTCGACCCCGCCCACCTGGAGCCCACGCTGGAGCCGCTCTTCCAGGCGATCGTCGAGCACGTCCCGCCGCCCGTCGTGGAGGAGGGCGGCTTCCAGATGCTGGTCGCCAACCGCGCCCACGACGACTACACCGGGACGCTGTCCATCGGCCGGATCTTCCGCGGCTCGGTCGCGCCCGGCGATCCGCTGTCCGTGCTCGGCGCGGGCGGCGAGGTGCGTACGGCACGCGTCGGGCAGGTGCTGCTCCACCGCGGGCTGGGCCGCGAGGCCGTCGAGCACGCGGACGCCGGCGACATCGTGCTGCTCACGGGTCTCGGCGAGGTCGCGATCGGCGACACGCTCGTGGACCCCGAGCACCCCGAGCCGCTGCCCAGGATCGAGATCGGTGAGCCGACCGTCCGGATGACGTTCGGCGTCAACACGTCGCCGGTCTCCGGCCGCGAGGGTCGCTTCAGCACCTCCCGCCAGCTGCGGGCGAGGCTGTTCCGCGAGCTGGACGTCAACCTCGGCCTGCGCGTGCACGAGACGGACGTGGCCGAGCGCTTCCTGGTCAGCGGCCGCGGCGAGCTGCACCTGGCTGTCCTGATCGAGACCATGCGGCGCGAGGGCTACGAGTTCGAGGTGTCGCGGCCCGAGGCCATCCTCAAGCGCGTGGACGGCAAGCTGATGGAGCCGGTGGAGCGCCTGACGGTGGACGTTCGCGAGGAGCACCTGGGAGCCGTGACCGAGGCGCTGGGCCGGCGCCGGGGCGAGATGATCGAGATCGCCTACGACGACTCCGGCGGCGTGCGCCTCGAGTACGTGATCCCCACCCGGGGCCTCATCGGCTTTCGCAACAGCTTCCTGACGCTCACCGCCGGAACCGGTCTGCTCGGCTCGATCGCGATCGGCCACCGGCCGTGGGCCGGCGAGCTGCGCGACCAGCGCAACGGCGCCCTGACGGCGTCGGCGCCGGGGACGTCCCTCACGTACGGTCTGGCCGCGGCGCAGGAGCGCGGCACCACGTTCATCGAGCCGGGCGAGCAGGTCTACGAGGGGATGATCGTGGGCATCCAGCGCCGGAGCGGCGACATGAGCGTGAACGTGTGCCGCGAGAAGAAGCAGTCCAACGTCCGCTCGTCGACGGCGGACATCGCGGTGCGGCTGACGCCGGCGACCAAGCTCAGCCTGGAGCAGGCGCTCGACTTCCTGGTCGAAGACGAACTGCTGGAGGTGACGCCGAGCCACCTCCGCCTGCGAAAGCGGTACCTCACGGAGCTGGACCAGTCGCGCGCCCGCCGGCAGGCCAGCGCGGCGGCGGCCGCGGAGCAGACGGCGTAGTAGGGTACTCGCCGCTCACCCTCTCCTCTATGGTGGCTTGCAATGATCAGCCGAGCCGCCGCCACTGAACGCATCCTGGCCGCGAAGGAGGCCGCCGGCCTCTCCTTCGGCGCCATCGCCCAGCACGTCGGCCGCCATCCCGTTTGGACGACGTCGGCGCTGCTGGGCCAGCAGCGGATGGACGCCGCCGAGGCGGACGCCGTGACCGAGCTGCTGGGCCTCGACGACGACGTCTCGGCCGCGCTGCAGCGCCAGCCCAGCAAGGGCTCGCTGGAGCCCACCGTGCCGACCGACCCGCTGATCTACCGCTTCTACGAGATCGTCCAGGTCTACGGCACGACGCTCAAGGCGCTGATCGAGGAGGAGTTCGGAGACGGGATCATGAGCGCGATCGACTTCGAGATGCACCTGGAGCGGAAGTCCGACCCGAAGGGCGATCGCGTGGTCGTGACGCTGGACGGCAAGTTCCTGCCCTACCGGAAGTGGTGAGGGCGCACCACGCTCAGGTCGGGAACCGGGGCGCGACAGAGAGGCCCGTGGTGGTGCGCCCGGCTCGCGCCGGCGAGAGCGACCTGGTGGCGGAGCTGCACGCGGCCACCGCCACTGTCGCGTACGCCCACATCTACCGCGGCCAGCCGTTCCCGATGGAGCGGACACGAGAGCGCTGGCGCTCGTTCGATGGCCGGGTCGCCATCGCGGAGGATTCGGGCCGCGCGGTGGGATTCACGGCCTTCGACGACGATGAGCTCCACGCGCTGTACGTGCTCCCCGCGCACTGGGGCCGCGGCATCGGCAACAGCCTGCTGGCCGCGGCCGGCTCCGTGAGCAGGCTGTGGGTGATCGAGGCCAACGTGCGCGCGAGACGGTTCTACGAACGGCACGGCTGGCGGTCGGACGGGGCGGTCAGGTATGCGTTCGGCGTCCCCGAGGTCCGGTACCGATCGGCGGAGGCGCCGGCGGCCGGCGTGCGTCAGACGCCCCAGTAGGCGAGTCGCACGGTCCGGGCCCGAGTTCCTGGGCCCAGTCGCGCCGGTGAGGGGCGCATCGCGTAGACTTTGGCCGATGAGCAAGGAAGTTGCGCAAGTGGCTGGCGTAACGGCTCCGACCGAGGCCGGCGCCACCCGTGCGGTGGAGCTGCGGCCCGCCGGCCTTTCGCAATTCAATGAGGTGGCGCGGCTCTTCGGTGAGCTCCACCACCATAATGCCGCTCTCGACGACCGTTTTGCACTGAGCGACGGCTGGGGTGACGTGCTCCAGGAGCACTTCGTTCGCACCCATTCCGAGCCGCAGTCCCTGTGGGCGCTGGCCTGGGAGGGCCGCGAGCCGGTCGGCCTGCTGATCGTCGAGGCCCACCACGATTCGGCCCTGTTCCGCCATCGCTCGTGGGCTGAGCTCGTCGCCATCTACGTTCGGGCGAGCCACCGGGGGGGTGGCCTGGCGGGACGGCTGCTCGACGCGGCAAGGTCCTGGGCTGAGGAGCGCGGCTTCGACCGCCTCCAGCTCTACGTGACCGCCTCCAACGGAGCGGCCCGCCGCTTCTATGCGAAGAACGGACTGCGCCCCACCCAGGAGGTGTGGCGCCTGGGACTGACCCCGGCCTCATCCAGCCCGGCCGCCGGCGGGCGACCGCTCGCCGGGCACGAGACGTGGCTCGGCGCCGGGCACCCGCCGGTATCCACCGACGCAGCGCAGCGATGTCCTGGGGAGCACGTACGCGGTGGATACCGGCGACACCTTGCGATGGAGGGCGACCAGCCTTGATGGATCCTCTTGACACCCGCCGCGGCAAGCAGGGCGGGGCCAGCGGGCGCGTGAAGCGATGGGTCCGGGACGCCTTCGGCCTCGAACCCGAGACCGCCGTCGTCGTGGCCGAGCTCACGTGCACGAAGCCCGGCTGCCCCCCGATCGAGACCGCCATCGCGCTGCTCGAACCCGGCCGGAGCCCGGAGGAGCATCGCGTGCACATGCCCGTGGCCGAGATATCCGAGGCCGACATCGCCGAGCTGGCACGAAGTCGAGCCCGGAGCCACCCGCACGATCACGTCACCGAGGAGACGAACGCATGACCGTCAGCGAAACCGATCTGCTCACGGCGAACGGGGCCGAGGCCAGAGTCCCGGTCACGGTGCTGACCGGCTTCCTGGGAGCCGGCAAGACCACGCTCCTCAACCGCATCCTCACCGAGCAGCACGGCAAGCGCATCGCCGTCATCGAGAACGAGTTCGGCGAGGTCGGGATCGATCAGGCCCTGGTGATCGGGGCCGAAGAAGAGCTCTTCGAGATGAACAACGGGTGCATCTGCTGCACCGTGCGCGGCGACCTGATCCGCATCCTGGGGACGCTGATGCGGCGCCGCGACCGCTTCGACTACATCCTGGTCGAGACCACCGGCATGGCCGACCCGGGCCCGGTCGCGCAGACGTTCTTCGTCGACGACGAGATGCAGGAGCAGCTGCGCCTCGACGGGATCGTCACCCTGGTCGATGCGAAGCACGTCTCGCAGCACTTCGAGGACAGCGCCGAGGTCCGGGAGCAGATCGCCTTCGCCGACGTCATCCTGCTCAACAAGACCGACCTGGTCGAACCCGGCGACCTCGACGAGCTCGAGGCCAGGATCAGGCTCATGAACGCCGCCGCGCGCATTCATCGCACGCGGGACGCCGCGGTCGACCTCGATCGCATTCTCAACATCGGCGGCTTCGACCTCGGAAGGGCCATTCAGATCGACCCGAAGTTCATGGAGGCCGAGCATCCCTTCGAATGGGTCGGCGTCTACGAGCTGGGAGCTGATCCCGCTCAGCTCCGGCTGCAGCCGGGACCCGACCCCACGATGAACGCGCTCCTGCTGCCGGTCGGCGCGGCCACGCCCGAGGCGCTCGAGCAACTGCTCATGCCGGCGATCCTCGCGTTCTCCGATGAGCCGGCCGTCCTGGAGTCGGGGGGCCGGATCGCGCCGTCGGGCCTGCATGAGCTGGTGCTCGGGGACGCGGAGTCCGTCTTCGACCTCGACGTCCGCACCTCCCCCCCTCATCTGCCGGGGGGTCAGGGGGGGCAAATCGTCTCCCTTGAAGGCTGCTACGCGCTGTTCACCCAGCACCTGCCGGCCGAGTTCCGGGCGGTGGTGCACGGCGCCGGCGGACCGCTGACCCCACATCTCGAGCGCGAGTTCGCACCCGACCACGTCCATGACAAGGCCGTGACCTCGGTCGGGCTGACGATTCCCGGCGACCTCGACCCGAAGCGCCTGAACGCGTGGATGGGCGGTCTTCTGCAAACCCAGGGCCCGGACATCTTTCGCATGAAGGGCGTGCTCAGCATCGCGGGCGATGACCGGCGGTTCGTGTTCCAGGGCGTCCACATGCTCTTCGACGGCCGGCCCGACCGGCCGTGGGGCGAGTCAGCGAGGGAGAACCGCCTGATCTTCATCGGCCGCAACCTCGACCGGGCCGCGCTGACCGAGGGCTTCAAGGGTTGTCTCGTCAACGCGTCCTGAGGTCCGGGCTGCGCGCCCGGCTGAGGGAGGAGTGGAAGGTCGAAGTCGACGACTACGTGACCGCGCTGGCCTGGTCGGCCGACGCGAGCCGGCTGGCGGTCGCGCTCGGAAGCGGCCCGATCGCCGTCCTCGACGCGGCTGACGGCAGCGCCTGCCAGCGGCACGAAGGCCACGGCATGGGGACCCTCGCCCTGGCGTGGCGGCCGGAGGGTGACGAGCTCGCCAGCGCCGGCCAGGATGGTCTGGCCCGAATCTGGCGCGACGGTGAGCGTGCTGTCGAGGTGGCCGGCGGGGCGTCCTGGGTGGAGCGCCTGTCCTGGAGCCCGGACGGCAGCCGGCTGGCGACCTCCGCCGGACGCTGCCTCCGCATCTGGGACACCGCCGGCAACCTGCAGCACGACCTGGCCTCGCCGGAGATCATCTACGACATCGGCTGGCGGCCGAGCGGTCGCGGCATCGCCGCCGCGGGGTATGGCGGGGTGCGGATCTGGCGTTGGGACCGGCTCGACAAGCCGCGCCACCTGCAGTGGAAGGGGGCCAGCCTGCGGCTGGCCTGGAGCCCGGACGGCGACTACATCGCCACCGGAGACCAGGATGCGTCGGTGCACTTCTGGATGACGGCCAGCGGCCACGACCTGATGGCGAGCGGCTACGACACCAAGGTCCGCCACCTCTCGTGGGACAGCTCGAGCCGGTTCCTGGCCACCGCCGGAGGCAGCGACGTCCTGGTCTGGGACTGCTCGGGCAAGGGGCCGGCGGGCACCCGGCCGCGGTCGGCCGAGGTCCACGAGGCGGGTGTCGGCGCGCTGGCATTCCAGCACCAGGGCCGCTGGCTCGCCTCCGGTGACGGGCAGGGCCGGCTCGTGGCCTGGGACCCGAGGATCGGACCGAAGACCGTCGGCGGAGCCAGCGTCGGCGGACCGGTCACGCAGCTCGCGTGGAGTCCTGACGACCGCCGCTGCGCGGTCGCCACCTCCACCGGCGAGGTCGTCGTCTTCGAGTTCTCCCAGGAATAATCGACCGTCATGGGGGTGGCTGGGCAGGGTCGCCCTGGCGTCGCGCGCCGGCATGTGGCCATCGGTTCGCGATGAGCGCGGCGTCGCCGGATCGGGACCGCCGGGGTGCGGCCCACGTCAGGCCATGACGCCGTCATACGATCCATAACAGTGAGCATGGCGTCCGGCAGGCGCCCCGGCCAACTGACCGCGGTGAGGCGCGGCAGCGTCCCCGTCCGGGGGCGCGCAGCCCTCATGACGTCAGGAAGTGGAGGTATGACATGAACGCCACAGAGATTCTCGAGCAGGCTCGCGACACGCTGACGGTCCGCCGGGTGTACGGGGAGCCGATCGAACGCGACGGCCTCCTGGTGGTGCCGGCGGCGACCATCAGCGGCGGGGCGGGCGCCGGCACCGGCGAGGGTCGGGCGGGTTCGCCGCCCGGAACGGGCGTCGGCGGCGGTTGGGGAGGCACCGCCAGGCCGGTCGGCGTCTACGTCATCGGCGGCGGCCGGGTCCGCTGGCAGCCCGCCGTGGACGTCAACCGAATCGTCCTGGGCAGCCAGATCGTCGCGGTGGTAGGCCTGATCGTCCTCCGCTCGATCCTCAGCAAGAAGCGGAGGTGAGGCTGAGCGGCGCACCGCCAGATCAGATCAGCGTCCGCAGGTAGGCCAGGCTGACGAAGCCAGGCCACCGTCAGCCTGGCCGGCGCCCCTTCGACCAGCGAGCCGTCCAGGAGGTACTGGGGGCCCAGGAGCCCAGGCTCCAAGCCCGGCTGGCCGAAGGTCGGCGCGGCCGGGCCGGCCTGGACGCGGGGCGTGGGCGCTCGACGAGGTACATTTCGTGGGCTCCGTGCTCGACGCGCTCACAGGCGCAGTGGTGGAGGCGATTCGCTGACCCAGGACTGGCATCCCGCGCTGGCCGATGGTGTCGCCATGCGCCACGACAGCGTGCGCGGCTGCGACCTGCTGCTCCTGCCGGAGGGCGTGGTGACGCTGAACGAGTCGGCCGCGGCAGTGCTGCGCCTCTGCGACGGAAGCCGGAGTGCCCGGCGCATCACCGACGAGCTGCAGCGGCGGTTCGACGAACCCAGGCTGCCCGGGGACGTCGCTCGCTTCCTGGACCGGATGCGGCGCGAGGGTTGGGTCCGCTGATGCGCCCCCGCGCGCCTGGCGCCGTTCCGACAGCCAGGGCCGGTCAGCGGGTCTGGATCAGGCGGCTCGGCGTCGATGTTTCATGCCGGCCGCCGCTGCGTCAGCTCGTCCCAACGGGCGGAGTCCCGGCCGCCGGCACCGGGCTGAGCGCGACGCCGTCCGGCCGCAGTGTGACGAGCCGGTCCTCGCTCAGGTCGCCGGTGGCCGAGCGGCTGCCGGCGGCGGAGTTCCACGTGACGTGGACGGCGTCGTGGACGGTGCCCGGCTGCTTCTGCCAGTACATGACGGCGGAGCCGTCGGGGCCCGGCGCCCACGGCGTCTCCCAGGTGAACGTCGCCTGGTAGCGGCCCGAGTAGCCCTGTCCGACGAGCACGAAGATCCAGCCGCCGGTGACCTGTGACCCGTTCGGCGCCACCTGGGTGCGCCGCGCCGGCGCCTGGATGGGCGCGTACTCCTGGGACTTCGCGCTGGAGACGGTGAGCTTGGTGGCGTTGGCCGGGACGGTCGCGCGGAGATAGGCGTAGTAGTGCGGCCCGATGAACGGCTTGTCGGCCGGCGCCCGGTCGTGGAGGTCGATCGTCAGCCGGTGCTGCAGCACGCCGCCGGACTGCGTCAGCTCCAGGCTGAACTTGCGGTCCAGGAAGAAGTTCGCCTTGCTGCCGCCGTAGTTGTCCTCGGTCTCCAGCAGGAAGTCGGCCGCCTGCCGCGGGTTCAGCACCTCGGTGGCGCCCAGGCGCCCGGTCTCGTGCTCGACGGCGGCCTGGTCGAAGTGGACCTGGAGGTGACGTCCCCTCACCATGCCCTCGAGGATCTGCACCAGCTTGGGGAGGTCCGCCGCGGCCGCGTGCGACAGCTTGGCGACGATCTGCGCCGCGGCGGCCGAGATGATGTCCTTGTGGGCGTAGTCGCGGGCGAGGTCCAGGCCCACGATGGTGTCCACGAAGTTGGCAGCGGTCAGCGTCAGGTGGTACTTGTCCAGCACGATCGGCCCGGTCAGCTCGAGCAGCGGCGCGACCGCGTAGTAGTCGACCGCGACCACGCCGTCGATCGGTACGTTGAGCAGCTTCCTGGCGAAGGTCTCGGCCGTGGTCGCGTTCGACGCGAAGTCCGGGTAGAAGCCGGAGTCCTCGAGGCTCCAGGCGGTCAGCCGGGATTGGGGCGGCAGCGGGGTCCCGGTCAGCTCGGCCGGCGGCGCAACGTAGCCGGGCCGCCCGGGCTGCGGCCGGGGATGCACGCAGCCGGCGGCATCGCAGTAGTCGAACGTCTCCACCGGGACGCTCTTGGCCAGCGTGACCCGGCCCATGTCCGCGTGCACCAGGCTGACGGTGCCGATGAAGCCGCCGCCGGACCGCAGCTCGGCGGGGTTGGTCTGCTCGATCAGGTACGTCCGCGGGCCGTTCAGACCCAGCAGGTCGAGCACCGCGCCCAGGCTGGGCCACAGCGCGTCGAGCCCGATCGCGGCGGTATGGAGCTCGTCGCGGGCCTTCTTGAACGTCGGCTGCTGCTTCGCGGGCAGGACCCCGATGTCGATGGACGCGGCCGACCGGCTGGCCGTCCTGACGTCCTCCCGGATGGAGGCGAGGAGGTCGGTCAGCTTCGCGGCCGCCTCGGCCGTCCCGGCAAGGGACGTGCCCGGCGCGGGTGGCGTCTTGCTGACGAGTCCGCTGGTCAGGAGCGCCTGCGCGGCGATCGTGCCCGCATGGTCCAGGTGGATCGCCACGTCGATCACCGCGTCCAGCGCCAGCAGCCGGCTGCGGATCACGCCAGGGGATGCGGGCGCGCGCGCCGCGTCCAGGGACCGGAGGCGCCGGGCGAGGGCCTGGAGCCGGTCGCGGGACCGGATGAAGCTGGCCGACGCCGCGTCGACCCGTCCGGGATCCTGGTTCTTGTAGGCCTCCTCCAGCAGCTTGAGGCCCTGCTGGAGGTCCGCCTGCGAGCGCTGCACGTCGGAGGTCACGCCGGATTCCAGCGTCCGTGCGGCCGGCACACCGATCAGGGGCGCGGCGATGCCCAGCACGAGCAGTACGGCGCCCAGCACGAGCGCCGCGCTGCGGCCTGGCCGCCTGCGCCGGGTGCGGTTCCAGGGCGTCCCTGCCATTGCGTCCTCCTGGGGGTTCCTCCGCGTTTGCCGGCTAGTGGGTGGTCAGGAGCCGGGAGCGCAGGCCCTCCACGGTCGGCGGGCCGGCGCCGATCGAGTGAAGGAAGCCCGCGATCGATCCGTGCCTGTTACGCAGCCAGTCCATCAGTTGCATCATGGTAGCGGGCTTCGCCTCCAGCAGCTGAGGCGGGAGACGCTCCAGCCAGGCCGCCTGCGCGGGGTCGTGCTGGGCGGCCCAGCGAACCATCGCCGCCAGGCCGGCCTCGCTGAGCGCGTAGTCGGCGGCGACGTCCTCGTCCGGCACGTCGAGCACCGACAGCAGGACGCCGATCACCAGGCCGGTGCGGTCCTTGCCGGCGACGCAGTGGACGACGGCGGGCAGCTCGACCTCGTCTCCGAGCCAGGTCAGCACCCGGCCGACGTTGGAGCCGCCCTCGTCGACGATGCGCCGGGACAGCCGCAGCAGGATGTCGGCGGGCGGGTCGGCCGGCATGGCCTCGGGCTCCGCATCGCGCGAGTCGACGAGCGGCCCGTGGCGATACGCGATGCCGTGCTGCTCGAACGGATAGCGGCCGCGGCGCTCGACCTCGCTCGTGGTGCGCAGATCCACGACGGTGGCCACGCCGAGCGTCCGAAGCTGCTCGATGCCGGCCTCCGTCAACCGGTTGAGGTCGCCGGACCGGTAGAGCATCCCGCGGCGGACCACGGCGCCGGAGGCCGTGGCCAGCCCGCCGACGTCGCGCACGTTGAACGCGCCGTCGACCTCCAGGTCACGTCCGGTCACGCGGGCCTGGACCACGCGTGCACTCTACCCATCGGATGGTTAAGGGCGGGTGACAACTCCATGACATGCCCCCACGCGATCACCGGACTGCCGGGCCGGCGCCGGCCCGGCGGCCGAGCGGCCGCCCGCACGTTCAGCCCGAGTCGCGCAGGCGTGTTCCCCTGACCGTGCCGGTCAGGGAGCGGCGGGTTCGATGCCGGTCAGGCTCGGCCCCAGCGAGCGCGGGTCGCGCCGCTCCCAGCGCCCCGCCTCGACGGTCGCCAGGAAGTCCTGCACCAGCCAGTTGAACAGCGCCGGCTCCTCCAGGTTGCACGCGTGCCCCGTGCCGGGCAGCACCGCGAGCGCCGCGCTCGCGATCGTGCGCTTCAGCATCAGGTTCGGCTCCAGGCAGCCCTCGTCCTCGTCGCCCGTCACCAGCAGGGTGGGCACCTCCAGGCGGCGCAGCTGGTCCGTCAGGTCGTACAGCGACGGCCGGCGCATCTGCACGCCGCGCAGCGTCAGCGCCGATCCCAGCGCCGAGTGCTCAGCCAGCCAGCGCTTCGATTCCTCCCAGCCGCGCGGGTCCTTGCGCTGGAACTGCACGCGCGACGGGCCCACCATGTATCGCTCGGCCGTGGCCGCCGAGCCCTGGGTCTCGAAGGAGCGGGCGTTCGCCTCCGACTCGGCCGGCCATCGCTCCCGCAGGTCCGGGTGCGAGCCGTAGCCGCAGCCGGCGACGACCAGCGACCGCGCCCGCTCGGGGTGGCGCAGACCGAGGTGCAGCGTGCAGAAGCCGCCCATCGAGAGGCCGACCACGTGCGCCCGCTCGATGCCCAGGTGGTCCAGGACGGCGATGGCGTCCTCCACCGCCCGCTCCTGCGAGTACCGCTCCAGCTCCTCGGGCACGTCCGACGGCGGGTAGCCGCGAGCGTTGTACGTCACGCAGCGGTACCGGCGGCCCAGCTCCCTCACCTGCGGTTCCCAGCTCCGGTGGTCGCCGGCGAACTCGTGGACGAAGAGCACCGGCGACCCGGTGCCCGTCTCCTCGAATGCCAGCCGCACCCCGTCGTCCGTCGTCGCGTGCGCCACGGTCGTCACCGCTGCGATGCTACCCGCCATGAACGCTGTCGAGGCGCTGCACGCCTTCGGGGTATCCACCGTGTACGAGGCTGCCGGCCAGCAGGGGCTGGTGGACATGCCGCTGATCCGCCTGGTGCCGGACAGCCGGGCCGCCGGCCCCGCCCGCACCGTCCTCTGCGGGCAGGACGACAACGTGATGGTCCACGCGGTCATGGAGCGGGCCCGTCCCGGCGAGGTCCTGGTCCTGACGATGCCCGAGCCGCGGGCGATCTCGCTGGTGGGGGACATCCTCGCGCTGCAGGCGCACCGCCGCGGTGTGGCAGGCGTGCTGGTCGACGCGGCCTGCCGCGACGTCGACCAGCTGCGCGAGCTGGGCCTGCCGATCTGGTGCCGGTACGTCCGCTCCACCGCCGCGACGAAGACGTCGCCCGGGCAGCTGGACGTCCCGGTGACGGTCGGCGGCGCCCGCATCGCGCCCGGCGACCTGGTGGTGATGGACGGCGACGGCGCGGTGGTGGTTCCCGCGGCGCGGCTGGACGCCGTGCTCGCCGCCGCGGCGGCCAGGGAGGAGCGCGAGGACGCGCTGCGCGACAGGCTGCTCGAGGGCGAGCTGACGTACGACGTCCACGGCCTGCGCCGGGTGGTGGAGGGCGGTTGAAGGAAGACGACCTGCCCCCCTGACCCCCCGGCAGAAGAGGGGGTACAGGGAAGACGACCTGCCCCCCCTGACCCCCCGGCAGAAGAGGGGGGAGTAGACCGATCCCGGCGATCTCAGCTCTGCGGTACCCTGCCCATCTCGTACGTCGGAGCAGTCGCGGAGGTGAGGAATGTCGGCGGAGCAGATCGCGAGGCGGCCCGGTGCGTTCACGGCGCGCGGGCATGAGCTGACGGCGCTCGGTCAGGAGCTGCGGCCGGGGGACGAGGCGCCGGACGCCGTCCTGGCCGGCAAGGGCTTCGTGCCGGAGCCCGTCAGGCTGTCGGACTACCGGGGCAGGGTGCTGATCCTGAGCACGGTCCCGTCGCTGGACACGCCGACCTGCGACCGGGAGACCCGCCACTGGGAGGAGCAGCGCCGCGCCATCGCGGGCGACATCGAGATGCTGACGGTCAGCATGGACCTCGGCTTCGCGCAGGCGCGCTGGTGTGGCGCGGCCGACGTGCACCACACCACCGCGTCCGCCTACATGAACCCGCGGTTCGGGATCGACTACGGCGTCCTGATGGACGAGAACCGCCTCCTCGGCAGGGCGGTCTTCGTGATCGACCGCGAGGGCCGCATCCGCCACGTGGAGTACGTCCGCGAGCAGACCACGGAGCCCGACTACGCCGCGGCCCTGGCGGCGGCGCGCGAGGCCGCCGCCGTGTAGCCTGAGGCCCCGATGGACGACCTCTGCCACGCGCTGAAGCGTGAGCGCTGAGCCGGCGCCCGTGCCGGCGCGCATCGGGGTGGACATAGGGGGGACGTTCACCGACCTGGTGCTCCTGGCCGGAGGCCGGGTGGTCGCCGTCGGCAAGGCGCTGACGACGCCCGCCGACCCATCCGTGGCGGTCGTCGAGGGCGTGGCCAGGCTGCTCGCCGAGGTCGACCCCGGGCAGGTCGACGAGGTGGTCCACGGCACCACGCTGGTCGCCAACGCGCTGATCGAGCGCAAGGGCGCCGTGACCGGCCTGGTCACCACCCGCGGCGTTCGCGACGCCCTGGCCATCCGCCGCGAGCACCGGTACGACCTCTATGACCTCTTCCTGGAGCTGCCCGAGCCGCTCGTGCCGCGCCGCCGGCGCTGGGAGGTGGACGAGCGCGTCCTGGCCGACGGCACGGTCGATCGGCCCCTCGTCGAGACCGAGGTGCGCCGCCTCGCTCGCCGCGCGAGGCAGGAGGGCGTCGAGGCCCTCGCGATCTGCTTCCTGCACTCCTACCGCCACCCCGACCACGAGCGGCGGGCCGCCGAGCTGCTGGCCGAGGAGCTGCCGGGCGTTCCCGTCTCGGCGTCCTGCGACGTGGTGCCGGAGCTCGGTGAGTACGTTCGCGCCAGCACCACGGTGGCCAACGCGTACGTGCGCCCGCTGATGGACCGGTACCTGGCCACCCTGGCCCGGCGGCTCGGCGAGGCCGGCCTCCGCTGCCCGCTCCACCTGATGCTCTCGACGGGCGGCCTGGCCACTGTCGAGACCGGCCGGCGCTTTCCGATTCGGCTCGCCGAGTCCGGGCCCGCCGCCGGCGCGCTGAGCGCGGCCTTCACCGGCGCCGCCGCCGGCGAGTCCGACGTGCTCGGCTTCGACATGGGCGGGACCACGGCCAAGGCCTGTCTCGTCGAGGCGGGCCAGCCGCTGCTGGCGCGCGAGCACGAGGTGGCGCGCGTCTACCGGTTCGCGCCGGAGAGCGGGCTGCCGCTGCGCGTGCCGGTCATCGACCTGATCGAGATCGGCGCCGGCGGAGGCAGCATCGCCCGCGTCGATCGCTTCGGGCTGCCCAAGGTCGGGCCCGAGAGCGCGGGCGCCGAGCCCGGGCCCGCGTGCTACGGGCGCGGGGGAGAGCAGCCGACGGTCACCGACGCCGACCTGCTGCTCGGCTACCTCGATCCCCGCTTCTTCCTGGGCGGCGAGATGACGCTGCACGTCGACGCCGCCCGGTCCGCCCTCGGCACGCTGTCGGCCCGGCTGCGGCTCGACCTGGCCGAGGTTGCGGCCGGCATCCACCAGGTGGTCAACGAGAACATGGCCGGCGCCGCGCGCATGCACGCGATCGAGCGTGGGCGCGACATCCGCCGTTTCGCGCTGGTGGCCACGGGTGGCGCGGGGCCGGTGCACGCCTGGGGTGTCGCGCGCAGGCTCGGCATCCGCCGCCTGGTGCTGCCACCCTCGGCGGGCGTGGCCTCGGCGTTCGGCATGCTGACCGCGCCGCCGGCGTTCGACTTCGCCCGCAGCCTGCCGGCGGGGCTGGGCGACGTGGACTGGGCCGGCGTGCGACGCGCCATCCAGGAGATGGGCGAGCTGGGCCGCGGCCAGGTCCTCGGGGCCGGCGTCGAGGCCGCGGGCGTGTCGGTTGCCCTGGCGGCGGACGTGCGCTATCGCGGCCAGGGGGAGGGCATCACGGTGCCGCTCGGCGACGCGCTGGGCCGGCGGCCGGCCGAGCAGGTCCGGGAGGCGTTCGAGGCGGCCTACGCGCGGCTGTACGGCCGCCAGCCGCCTGACGTCGAGCCGGAGGTGCTGACCTGGCGGGTGCGGGTGGCCGGTGCGCGGCCGGAGCTGGCCTCGCGGCTCGACGGCGCCGCCCCTGGCCCGGCCCGCAAGGGGCAGCGTCCGATCTGGTCGGAGGAGCGGCGTGCGTTCGTGCAGGCGGACGTGTGGGACCGCTACCGGCTCCAGCCCGGGGCGGTCGTGACCGGCCCGGCCGTGGTCGAGGAGCGCGAGTCGTGCGCCGTGATCGGGATCGACGGGCGGGGCGTGGTCGACGAGCAGGGCAACGTGAGGGTGCGACTGCCGGAATGAGCCTCGATCCCGTGACCCTGGAGATCCTCTGGACCCGCCTGGTCCAGGTCGCGAACGAGCAGGCGGCGGCGCTGATGCGCACCTCGTTCACGCCGGTCGTCCGCGAGGTGGGGGACCTGTCGGCCGCGGTCTTCGACGCGCGTGGCCTCATGCTCGCGCAGGCGGTGACCGGCACGCCGGGCCACATCAACTCGCTGGCCACCGGCATGAAGCACTTCCTGGCCGCGTACCCGGCCGAGGCGCTGGAGCCCGGGGACGTGCTGATCACCAACGACCCCTGGATGACCTCCGGGCAGCTCAACGACCTCTCCGTGGTCACCCCGGTCTTCCGCGAGGACCGCCTGATCGGCTTCTTCGGCAACACCTGCCACGCCATCGACATCGGCGGCCGCGGGCTGTCGGCCGACGCCGCGGAGGTGTACGAGGAGGGCCTGGCGATCCCGGTGATGAAGCTGTACCGGCGCGGCGAGCTCAACGACGACCTGGTCCGGCTGCTCGCCGCCAACGTGCGGACGCCGCAGGAGGTGCTGGGCGACCTCCACGCGCAGGTGGCCGGCAACCAGGTCGGCGCCGGCCGCCTGCTGGCCTACCTCGAGGAGATGGACCTGCCCGACCTGGAGGAGGTCGGGCGCGAGATCATGGACCGGTCCGAGCGGGCCATGCGGGACGCCCTGCGCGCGATCCCGGATGGCGACTACGAGCGGACCTGCTCCGTGGACGGGCTGGACGAGCCGATCCGCATCCACTGCCGGCTCTCGGTCCGGGACGACGAGGTCACGGCCGACTTCGCCGGCAGCTCGGACCAGGTCGACCGGGGCCTGAACGTCGTCCTGAACTACACGGCCGCATACACCAACTACGCGCTGAAGTGCGCCGTCGCGCCCGAGGTGCCGCACAACGAGGGCAGCTTCCGCCCGGTGCACGTGACGGCGCCGGAGGGCTCGATCTTCAACCCGCGCTTCCCGGCCGCGGTGGCCGCGCGCCAGATCGCCGGCCACTACATCCCGCACACGGTGTTCGGGGCGCTGGAGCCGGTGCTGCCCGGGCGCGTCATCGCCGACGGCGCCGGCGGCATCTGGCTGACGACGGTCCGGGGCGCGGGCCGGAGCCGCTTCGTCGGGGTGTTCTTCTCCGCCGGCGGGACGGGCGCCCGCCCGACCGCGGACGGGCTGTCGACCACCGCCTTTCCGAGCGGCGTCGCTGCCTCGCCGGTCGAGGTGGTCGAGACCACCAGTCCGCTGGTGATCCGGAGGAAGGAGTACCGGCGCGACTCGGGCGGGCCCGGTCGCCATCGGGGCGGGCTGGGCCAGGTGATCGAGGTCGAGGTGCGCACGGGCGAGCCGTACGTGGTCTCGACGCTGTCCGACCGCTTCACGCAGGCGGCCGGCGGCTACGCGGGCGGACGGCCGGGCGCGCGGGCGGGGTTCCGGAGCTCGACCGGCGTCCGGCAGAGCCCCAAGCTGAGCCTGGCGCTGCCGGCGGGCGCCACGTTCACCCTGGAGCTGCCGGGAGGCGGCGGTTACTTCGATCCTCGAGAGCGACCACCCGAGGCGGTGGCCGAAGATGTGGCGGAGGGACTGGTCAGCGCGGCGGCGGCCGAGCGCGAGTACGGGGTGAGGGTCACGCCTCGGGGCCGGGTGCTCGAGATCGTTCGCGATTTGCAGGGAGAACGGGCATGAAGGGACTCCAGGGCAAGGTGGCGCTCGTGACGGGCGCCGCCAGCGGGATCGGCCGCGCGGTCGCGCTGCGGCTCGGTGACGAGGGCTGCGCGGTGGCGGCGGTGGACCTGAACCTGGAGGGCGTGCGCGCGACGGCCGCGAGGATCGGTGAGGACGCCAGGGCCTTCCAGGCCGACGTGTCCTCGCTCGCCGCGATGCTCGCGGCGGTGGCGGAGGCGGAGCGGGAGCTGGGACCGGTCGAGGTGCTGGTCAGCTGCGCCGGCTGGGACCTCGTCGAGCCGTTCATGAAGAGCTCTGAGGAGACGTGGGACCGCGTCATCTCGGTCAACCTGCGGGGCGTGATCGCGTGCACGCGGTCCGTGCTGGACGGGATGATCGAGCGCAGCGCCGGCGCGATCGTGAACATCAGCTCCGACGCCGGCCGCGTGGGCTCCAGTGGAGAGGTGGTCTACTCGGGCGCCAAGGCGGGGATCATCGGCTTCAGCAAGGCGGTGGCCCGCGAGGTGGCGAGGCACGGGATCCGCGTCAACGTCGTCTGCCCGGGCCCGACCGACACGCCGATGATGGATGCGACGCGCCAGGCGAACCCCCGGCTGGGCGACGCGCTGGTCAAGGCGATCCCGTTCCGCCGGCTGGCCCGCCCGGAGGAGATCGCCGCGGCGGTGGCGTTCTTCGCCTCGGACGAGGCCGGGTACGTCACCGGCCAGACGCTCTCGGTGAGCGGCGGCCTGACGATGGTGTAGGGCCTGCCCGGCGACGGCTCGACCAGCCGTCCTGTCTCCAGCCCGCCCGCCGCACGGCGATCCTGAATGATGGTCGACTCAGAATTTGATTGGAGGGTTCAGGTGAAGCTGGTCGTCTGGCGACGGTGCATCCTGGAGTCGAAGCTCGGAGCTGAAGAGTGTGCCGGCCGACTGAGCCGGGTCACGCAGCGAGTCAAGCTCCCATTCGTGCGGCGCCCGTTGGTCGGCTGGGCGTCTCGGGACGCCTTCTCGGTACGGTGGGTCAGGTCACGCACGATGCTCATGCCGCGCGCCAATGGGACCTTTGTTTCAGCTTCCGGCCCCGCAGTGGAGATTCGAGTCGAGCTAGGCGTATCCGTCATCGAGCTAGTTGTGGTTCTCGTCTTCGCGGCCTTTTACCTGTTGGGTGCGCTGACCGCCGGCCACCTGGCGAGCGCCCTGATCCTGGGCGCCATGTTCCTGGGTTGGGTCGGGTCCTTCGTGCTCGTCCTGGCCCGCTGGAACCGTGGGGCCGACCGGCTGGTCCAGATCCTCGCTGCCACTTGCGAGGCCGCAGCCCGGCTGGAGTATGGCGCGGAGAGCGCCGTCGAGTGAATCCATTGGCAGACCTGGAGGCCGAGGGGCTCGGCGCCTGCGATGAGTGGCATCCGCCCACACCTCAGACTCGGTAACGTCCTCACGTCGTGTGTCGTGCAGTCGCAGGATTCCTCGCTGTTGTTCGAACCAGGGCGGCAATACGACGTCACCCTTGAGATCGTGTTCTGGGAGGAGTACGGCACCCTGTTTCACGATGACGACCCGGTTGAACTCTTCGACGGCAGCCGGCTCATCGCACGAGGCGAGTTCGTCCGATGAGCGATCGGTGGTCGAGGTCGCGGATCGGTGTCGAGCAGGCCCATCGACAGGAAGTCCCGCCAGCCGTCCGGATAGAGCTCGACGTCACGCCGAACTCCCTCGTGACGGAAGCCTACCGCCTCATAGCAGCGAATGGCCGGCGTATTCGAAGTCAGGACCTCGAGCTCAACCCGGTGGAGTCCCAGTTCGTGGAAGGCCCACTCGACAACCAGCGCCGTGATCTCGCGGCCCAGTCCGCGACCCCGAAGCATGAGGTCGAAGATGCCGACGGTGTAGGACGCACGGTGGTTGCCCGAATCGATCCGGAGTCCCGCCCACCCGATGCAGCGGCCGGTATAGTCCACCGCCCACTCGACGTAGCCAGGTGGAGCTGGCTCAGCGGCGAGCGCTTCGAGCCGCTCGCGGGTGTGTCGCGACTCCCCGCGCCACTCGCGACGCCAGGAGCCGCCGAACATGTCCTCGTCCTCGGCAACGATCGGGAAGGCGAGCCGGTCGTCGATGTCGGAAGGCTTGCGGTCTCGCAGCACGACGCGCTGGCCTCGAAGCTCTGGCGGCGCCTGCGGCAGGGAGATCGGGTCGAGCACCAAGCCCATTCTCCGTGTGTTCGCTTTCCGCTGAGGACATGGACTATTGTGAACGTTCAGGGCCGGAGCAGATCATTTCGGAGCTTGGCTCCGTCTCCGGTGCGATGCCGCAGAAAGAACTTCGCAAGTGGCAGGTGTTGACGCTGCGACGGCAACTCGTCGACCTTCCTTCTGATCCCTTCTTCGGGGGTGTTGGACGCGTCATCCTGGGAGTTTGCCGAACTCCAGCATCGGTCCCTCCAGGACAGACCGCAGCGAGAGTCCGGCCGTGCCGCCCAGCGCGCGGAACTCGTCCAGGGTCCGTTCCCGGCCGCTGCAGGCGATCAGCATGAACAGGTCGAACGCGGTCATTTCGGCCATGTCGTCGGCGTCGTCCAGCACCTGTTCCACCACCAACACCCGGCCCGACGGTCCGGTGGCCTCGCCGCAGCGCCGCAGGATGGCCGTGGCCTCCGAGTCGGGCCAGTCGTGGAGGATCCCCGACAGGACGTAGATGTCGGCACCGGTTGGCAGCGGCTCGAAGAAGCTGCGCGCGACCACGACGACGCGCTCGCTCAGCCCTGCCTCCGCGAACCGGCTGAGCGCTCGCTCGGCTGGCCCGGGCAACTCGACAAGTGTCCCGCGCAGCGACGGGTGGGCGCGCAGGAGCGCGATCAGGCGCGCGCCTGTGCCGCCGCCCACGTCGACGACGTGCCTGACCGTGCCCCAGTCGTACGCCGCGGCGAACGCGCTCTGGTCGCGGGCGCCCATGAAGGCGTCGAAGCCGGCGCCGCGCGCGGGATCGGCGGCGAGGTCGTCCCAGAAGCCGCGGCCGTGCACCAGCTGGTAGGCGGGCACGCCGGTCCGGAGGCAGTCCAGCAGTCCGACGGCAGCGAGCTGGATGCGGCCCACCGCGCTGTGGACGTCGAGCGTCAGCGGTCCGCGGTTCTCGCCTTGGCCCTCGCGCATCGCCTCGCTTAGCGGTGTGAGCGCGAAGTGCTCGCCCCGCTGGACCAGCACGTCGATAGCCACCAGGTGTCGGAGCAGCCGGCGTAGCGCGCCTGGGTCGCTCCCGGTGCGCTCGGCCAGCGCGGCGGTCGTTGTCGCGCCGCCGGCGACGAGATCCGGCAGCCTGAGCGTCGCCGCGATGCGCACAGCCATGGGTGACACCAGGTCGCTGACGTGCCACAGGCGCCGGATGGCTTCGGATTCGTTCATTGACCGAACAAGTATGGGGGGAGTTCTACTTCGACCGATGCGGATTCACTGTCACGAATGCCGGCCTCATCCCGCTATCTGGACTTTGCGACTCCCGATCGCGCTGCGCTCGCG
>DASYBH010000009.1:0-1567 GCA_036500885.1 Candidatus Dormiibacterota bacterium | reverse complement strand
TGAACGAGGTGATCGGCCGGTCGGAGTTCGGCCAGCTCGCCGTGGGCACGGTGTCGATGCAGGACTCGATCATGCTGCACCTGCACGCCAGCGAGGAGCAGCGCCGGCGCTGGCTGGCGCCCCTGGTCGCCGGCGACATCTACCCGTCTGTCGGGCTGACCGAACCGGAGGTGGCAGGCTCCGATCCCACGCTGATGCGGACGACCGCCCGGCTCGAGGGCGACGAGTGGGTGATCTCTGGGCACAAGTGGTTCACGACCGGCGCCAACCGGGCCGCATTCACGACCGTGTTCTGCCGCACCGACCCGGACGCGCCCCGGCACCTGCAGTTCTCGTCCATCATCGTGCCGACCGACACCCCGGGGTACGAGATCGTCCGCGTCATCCCGGTGATGGGCGGCGACCACGGCTCCCACTGCGAGGTGCGGCTCGCCGACGTGCGGGTGCCGCGCGAGAACCTGCTCGGGCCGCGTGGGCAGGGCTTCGTGATCGCGCAGCAGCGCCTGGGGCCCGGTCGCATCTTCCACTGCATGCGCTGGCTCGGCCAGGCGGAGCGGGCGTTCGAGCTGATGTGCGCGCGCGCCTGCTCGCGGTTCGCCCACGGCTCGCTCCTGGCGGAGAAGGGCGAGATCCAGCGGTACGTGGCGGAGTCGGCGGCGCAGATCCAGGCGAGCCGGCTGATGACCCTGGACGCGGCGCGCGTCATGGACAGCGGCGGCGAGGCGCGCGTGGAGATCAGCCTGATCAAGTTCTACGGAGCGCGGATGCTGCACGACGTGATCGACCACGCGATCCAGGTGCACGGCGCGCTCGGCCTGACCGCCGACACCCCGCTGGAGCGGATGTACCGCGAGGCGCGGGGCGGCCGGATGTACGACGGCCCGGACGAGGTACACAGGATGGTGGTCGCCCGCCGCCTGCTGAAGGACCCGGCCAGCGCCCCGTGGGCGTTTTGACGCAGCCACCCAAGCCAAGGGGGCGGGCCCCAAGCTCGGAGGTCACCGTCCTGGCGGCGATCACCCCTCCGGCGGCCTCGATCCTCGACACAGCGGTCGCCAGAGCGGTAGGGAACGCGGCCGCGGAAGAGCGCGGAGCCGCGCTCGGTGCGAATGCTGGCGGTAGTCGCTACCGGAGTGGGACGGCAGGGTCAAGGCGATTCAGCGAGGGGATATGGGGATCGAGCTCGCCGGGCTCGAAGCGGCAGAGGCCGATGGCGTACCAGAGCTCGCCGGCCGGGGTGCCCTCCAGCTTGTACGCGCCGACCGGAAGGAGACAGGCCCAGCCGTCGGCGAGCAGGATCAGCGCCGCGCGCTCGCGGCCGCTGTCCGCCTCCCACAGCCGCACGCTCCGATCGTCGCTGGCGGAGGCGAGCAGCCGGCCGTCGGGGCTGAACGCCACGCTCCTCACCGCGTTGGTGTGGCCCTCCAGGCGGCGCAGCTCGCGGCCGCTGTCCGCCTCCCACAGCCGCACGCTCCGATCGTCGCTGGTCGAGGCGAGTAGCCGACCGTCGGGGCTGAACGCCACGCTCATCACCCAGTGGGTGTGGCCCTGCAGGCGGCGCAGCTCG
>DASYBH010000008.1:0-8959 GCA_036500885.1 Candidatus Dormiibacterota bacterium | reverse complement strand
CTGGAAGATCCGCGGCAGGATCAACAGAACGAACGCGGCGATGCCTATGCCGTAGAACATCCAGGCGCCGAGCTGACCCGACAGCGCAAGGCGCGTCTGCCGCAGAGCTCCTACAACGGTTGCCAAGGCCCTCCCCTTTTCCATAATCGTCTGCTGCTGTCCCTACCGCCCCCCCTCCCCTGCCGGGGGTCAGGGGCGGCAGGTCGTCTTCCCTGTAACGAAGAGGAGGGGGCCCAGGTCGGGCCCCCTCCTCCTATCTCACGAAGTCTGGATGGTCGGGCTCGCCTGCCCGTAGTTGATCTGGGCCTTCCACGGCTCGTCCGCCGCCTGAGCGGGATCGGTGCTCGTGTAGTCGTAGATCGAGATGATCTTCACGTTGGTGTCGCCATTCTTGTCGAAGCTGGTGCTCCCCAGCGCACCCTGGTAGTTGGAGGTCTTGGCGATCTCGGCGCGGACCGCCTCACGGGCCTTCAGCGGGTCGCTCGGCAGCGTGCCGTTGTTGGCGTCGATGGCCCGGCCGATGGCCGCGATCTCGATGCCGGCCGCGTCCGCGGCGACGATCGCGTAGGCGCTGTAGTCGCCGGAGCCCGGGTTCGCCTTCTTGTAGGCGTCGATGGTGGCCTTGGCCGACGGCACGTGCATCGGGTCCACGGCCGCGATCGAGGAGTAGACGTTCGGAGCCATGGCGCCGGCGGCCTTCACGCACTCATTGTCCTGAACGATGCCGTCGCCGCCGCCGAACGGGGTGGCGGGGTCGAAGATGCCCTGCATCTGGGCGCGGACGATGCAGACCTTGGTCGAGACCACGCCGCCCACGTAGATCCCCTGGGCGCCGGCCGCCTTGGCGGCGGTCAGCCAGGGCTTGAAGTCGTTGGTGTTCTGCGAGTCGTAGTCGAAGCGGGTTCCGACGATCGTGCCACCCTTGGCCTTGAACTCGGCCGTGAAGGAATCGGCGATGCCCTTGCCGTAGGTCTGGTTGTCGGAGCCGACCGCCACCTTGGTGAGCTTCAGGCTCTGCAGGAAGAAGTCGGCCATTGCCGGGCCCTGGTAGTCGTCCGTGGTGACCACACGGAAGTAGTTGTTCGGGTTGCCCTTCCTGAGCTGGGCGGCCAGGCCGCCGCACGCCGCGTCGTAGGGGAACCGCGGGTCCGGCGCGTCCTTGGTCAGGCAGACGTTGGTGTTGGCGGGGCTGATCATGGCCAGGTGGGCGTCGGTCGCGTTCGGGATCTCGTTCTTGGCCACGCTGGAGTTGAGCGGGCCGACGAACGCGAGGAGCTTCGGGTCGCCGATCATCGCGGTGACGTTCTGGGCGCCCTTCTGCGGGTCGTGTGTGCCGTTGACCGCGTCGTCGTAGTCCGCGACCTGCAGGGTGTAGCCCTTGATCGAGCCCCCGGCCTTGTCGACGGCGAAGCGGACGCCCTTCAGCATCGGCTGGCCCTGGGACCCCTCGGTCCCCGAGAGGGGCAACTCGACGCCGATCTTGATGGTGCCCTTGCTTCCGCCGGTGCCGCCCGTCCCGCCGCCTCCACCGCAGGCGAACGCGAAGAGCGCGGCCAGCACAGCGAGGCCGCCCCCCTTTAGGGCTCGGTGGTGACTCATTCGGTCTCCCCCTTCTCAAAGCTGAGAAACAACATGGGTGCATTCTGGAGGGTTGGCGCGCCGTGCCGGTGCGGTCCGTTGCCTCCAGTCCCTCGTCCTCTTCCCGGTGTCCCGGGGCGAGAGTGCGCCGACGAGGGCCCGCCGATACTCCAGTGCGAACACTATTAGCAGGTGACGTGCCGCTGTCAAGCTGCCGCACCAAATCGGTTCAACGGAATGGGACAATTGGGCGTATAGGAGCCCAATTCCAGGCTGGGGCCTCCCCGGTGGGGCGCCGATTCAGTTCGTATACTTGGGCGCCAGGAGCGCCGGGTGGGACCCCGGTCGTTCACACCTGTTCCCCAAAACGTCCTGCTGGAGCGTGCGCTTTGACCACTCAGACCCAAGAACCCTCCAAGCCGAAGTCCGCGTACGTGGACGAGGCGGTGCAGCTGGCCGTCGACGCCCGCTGGGAGGAGGCGGTTGAGCTCAACGAGTTCATCATCCAGAGCTTCGGGGCCGACGAGGGCTCCCAGAATCGCCTGGGCAAGGCGCTGACCGAGCTCGGCCGGCTGGAGGAGGCGAAGGCGTCGTACGACGCTTCGCTGGCCATCAACCCGATGAACCCCGTGGCTCGGAAGAACGCCACCAAGCTCGAGAGCCTCATGAACGCGAAGGACATCCTGAAGGGAGGTCCGGTCAAGGTCGACCTCAACCTCTTCGTGGAGGAGATGGGCAAGACCACCACCACCACCCTGCGGTCGGCCGCGGACGACGTCTGCTCGAAGGTGGCCGCCGGCGACGCCGCCGAGCTTCGCGTCGACGGCGACGGCATCGAGGTGGACACCGCCCGCGGCGTGCGGGTTGGCAGCCTCGAGCCCAAGCTGGCCCGCCGGCTCATCAAGTTCATCCAGGGCGGCAACCGCTACCTGGCCGGCATCACCTCCTGCGACGGCGGCACCGTAAAGGTGATCGTGCGCGAGGCATACCAGGACCCCAAGTTCCAGGGCAAGCCGAGCTTCCCGATCGTCCGCAAGCGCGAGGTCGAGTTCCGCCCCTACACGCGCGAGCGCCTGGTCTCACCGGACGTCGAGGTCTTCTCCGCCGACGAGGACATGGAGGAGGAGCCGGCCGCTCGCGGCGCCGGGCTCGACCTGGACGACGAGGAGGGCATGCACGAGGTGGCCGAGGATGAGGACGCCGACATCGACTTCGGCGAGGAGGCCGGCATGGAGATGGACGAAGATGACGACGAGTAGCGGTGCCGGCGCCGCGGTCGTGGCCGGGGCCACGACCGGGAGGTCTCTTCACCTGGCCTGAGATCCAGGCCCCGCGAGACGTCCCCGGCTTCCGCGACCTCCTTCCGGAGGAGGCGGAGGCCATGCGCGACACCCAGGAAGCGGTGCTGGCCGAGATGCGGTGCTGGGGGTATCGATACGTCGTCACGCCGACGCTCGAGCGCCTGGACGTGCTCGCTCTGGGACTGGACGCACGTGAGCGGCAGCGGCTCTTCAAGCTGACCGACGCCGACGGGTCTGTGCTGGCCGTCGTCGGTGAGCGGACGGTGCCGGTCGCCCGCCTGGTGGCCGGGGCGCTGCGCGCAGCTCCGCTGCCCCTCCGCCTGTGCTACGCGGGTCCGGTGCTGACCAACGACCCCGGCCGTTTCACGCGGCGCCGGGAGGCGTACCAGGTGGGCGCCGAGCTGGTGGGGGCCGGGGGAGCTGTGGCGGACGCCGAGGTGATCGCCATGGCGGTCCGCTGCCTGGGAGCGGCCGGCCTCCGGCAGTACCAGGTGGACGTCGGCCACTCGGAGTTCTTCCGTGGCCTGCTGGACGGTCTGGGGCTGACCGCCGACCTCGTGCCGGGGGTGCGGGCGGCGCTGGCGGGGCGCGACTTCGTCGCCCTCGAATCGCTGCTCAACCGCACGCTCCGGAGCGCGGAGCACGACCTCCTGCTGCGCTTCCCGGCGCTGCGCGGCGGCGCCGAGATCCTCGACGCGGCCGGCGCGATGGTCGACAACCGGCGATCGGAGGCCGCCCTGACCGAGCTCGCGCGCGTCCACGAGCTGCTGCGGGCCCACGGGATGGGCGACTCGGTCGCGCTGGACCTGGGCGCGATCCGCGACTTCGACTACTACACCGGAGTCATCTTCGAGGGCTACGGCCCGGACGTCGGCAGACCGCTCGCGCAGGGCGGCCGGTACGACGGCCTGCTGGCCGGCTTCGGTCGTCCCGCGCCGGCCACGGGGTTCACGCTTCACCTCGACGTGATGGGCGACGTGCTGCGGCGAACGGGCGCGGCGCCCGAGCTGACCCGCCTCGACGCCGCGATCGCGTGGATGGACGCCGGGCTGGACGCCGCGCTGGCGCTCGCCAGCTCCCTGCGCCTGTTCGGGATGCGGGCGGTCGTCGACACGCAGCCTCGCCGGCTGGCCGCCGCGATGGAGTGGCGCGCGACGCTGGGCGCCGCGAACCTTCTTCACCTGGGCGGCGGGCACACCGTGGCCTGGGCGGCGAGCGGCGGGCGCGTCCAGCGGCTGCCCGCCGATCGGGTGGTGGCCAGGCTGGCCGAGCGAGGTGACAGGTGATCTCCATCGCCATTCCAACCGGGGCGCTGCTGGACGGCAGCCTGGACCTGCTGCGGCGCGCGGGCGTGGTCGAGCTGGACCGCGAGGAGATCGGCCGCAAGCTGCTGGTCGAGCAGAACGGGCGGCGAGTGGTCCTGGTCAAGCCGGCGGACGTGCCGGCCTACGTCGACCATGGTTCCGCCGACCTGGGCATCGCGGGCAAGGACCAGCTCTGGGAGTCCCCGGGCAGCCACTACGAGCTGCTCGACCTGAAGTTCGGCGCCTGCCGGCTGATCGTGGCGGTGCCCGATGCCTCGCCGCTGCGCGGCCCCGAGACCTGGCCGCCGGCGCTCCGGGTGGGCACGAAGTACGGGCTGGCGACGGCGGAGTACATGGCGCGGCTGGGCCAGCGGGCCGAGATCGTCAAGCTGCACGGCTCGGTCGAGCTGGCGCCGCTGGTCGGACTGGTCGAGGCGATCGTGGACCTGACCCAGACCGGCCGGACGCTTGACGAGAACCACCTGCGCATCGTGGACGAGGTCGGCTGCTCGACCGCGCGGCTCATCGCCAACCAGGCGTCGTTGAAGACGCGCACCGCGGCGCTCCAGGAGCTGATCGCGCGCGTGCGAGAGGCGCTCTGAGCGATGCCGTTGCAGCGCTTCACCGCCGGCGAGTGGGCCGCGCAGCTCGATCGCGGAGACCTGGGCGGCACGCCGGAGCAGCGCGAGGCCGTGCGGACGATCTGCCGGCGGGTGGCCGTCGAGGGCGATGCAGCCCTGCGCGAGCTCAGCCTGCGCTTCGAGGGCTGGGCGCCGGCCGAGGGCGAGGGTTGGGACCTGGGCAGGCCGGACCTGGAGCGGGCGCTCGCGCTGCTGCCGGCGGCCCAGCGATCCGCGCTCGAGCTGGCGGCGGCCCGCATCCGCGCCTTCCACGAGGCCGAGACCTTCGCCGACGTGCACGGGCCCGAGGGCCTGCAGCTGCTGGTGCGCCCGGTGCGGCGGGCCGGCCTCTACGTCCCCGGCGGCCGGGCGCCCTACCCGTCGACCGTGCTGATGACGGCGATCCCGGCTCGTGTGGCCGGCGTGCGCGAGGTGCTGCTGGCCACGCCGCCGGCCGCGGACGGCTCGGTGGCCGCGCCCGTCCTGGCGGCGGCGGCACTGGCCGGCGTGGACCGGGTCTACCGGCTCGGCGGGGCGCAGGCGGTGGCCGCCTTCGCCCACGGCACCGCCGGCGTGCCCCGGGTGGACGTGATCGCCGGGCCGGGCAACGTGTACGTGACGCTGGCCAAGCGAGAGGTCTACGGGGTGGTCGGAGTGGACGCGGTCGCGGGCCCGACCGAGATCATGGTCGTTGCCGACGGGTCGGCGCCGGCGGACTACGTGGCGGCCGACCTGGCCTCCCAGCTGGAGCACGACCCGCTGGCCTGGGCGGTCCTGCTGACGGACTCGCCCGCGCTGGCCGACGCCGTGGAGGAGGCGTTCTCCGACCTGGCGCGGCGCCTGGACCGGGCGGAGGTGGTGCGGGCGGCACGCTGCTGCATCGTGCTCGCCGGCTCGGCCGCCGAGGCGATGGACGTCGCCAACGAGTTCGGCCCCGAGCACCTGGAGATCCTGGCCGAGGACCCGGAGCCGCTGCTGGCCCGGGTGGAGAACGCGGGGGCCGTCTTCGTCGGCTCCCACGCGCCGGTGTCGCTGGGCGACTACGTGATCGGCCCCAACCACACACTGCCCACGGCGGGGTCCGCCCGCTTCTCGTCGCCGCTGGGCGTGTACACGTTCCTCAAGCGGACGAGCGTGGCCAGGATCGACGCCGCCGGCCTGCGAGGGCTGCGCGCGGCGGCCACCACGCTGGCCCGTATGGAGGGCCTGACGGCACACGCGCACGCGATCGAGGTGAGACTGGATGACGACTGAACGGGTGGGACGGGTGGAGCGGCTCAGCCGCGAGACCCAGCTGCGGTGCGAGCTCCGGCTCGACGCCGGCGCGAAGGTGGAGATCGCCACCGGGCTCGGGTTCCTGGACCACATGCTGGAGCAGGTCGGGCGCTACGGCGGCTTCGACCTCCGCCTGCGGGGCGCCGGCGACCTGCACGTGGACGAGCACCACCTGATCGAGGACGCCGGCATCGTGCTGGGCCAGGCGCTGTCCGGGGCGCTGGGCGACCGCGCCGGCATCACCCGCTTCGCGCATGCCTACGCGCCGCTCGACGAGGCGCTCAGCCGCGTGGTGATCGACCTGGGCAAGCGGCCCTACCTCTCCTACGACGTGCCGCTCACCGGGCAGATCGGGACGCTGGACGCCGAGACGCTGGAGGAGTGGTGGCGGGCGTTCTCGGTGCACGCCGGCGCGACGCTGCACGTGGACCTGATCCGCGGCCGCAACCGGCATCACATCGCCGAGTCGGGCTTCAAGGCTCTCGGCCTGGCCCTGCGCCAGGCGACGGCGCTGAGCGGCGGTGGCGTGCCGTCCTCCAAGGGGTTGCTGGGATGATCGCGATCGTCGACTACGGTGTGGGCAACGTCCGCTCGGTGGAGCGAGCCCTGGCGCACGTCGGCGCCTCGCCCAGGCTGACCTCCGACAAGGACGAGCTGGCCAGGGCCAACGGGCTGGTGCTGCCGGGGGTCGGCGCGTTCGCGCCCGCGCTTCGCCAGCTGGAGCAGGGGAACCTCGGGCGCTGGATCGTGGAGCTGGCCAGGAAGGGCCGGCCGCTGCTGGGCGTCTGCCTCGGCTACCAGCTCATGTTCGAGGAGTCGGAGGAGCACGGCCGGCACGCGGGCCTGGGGCTGCTCCAGGGCCGGGTGGTGGAGGTGACGGGCTCGCCCCGGCTGCCGGTCATCGGCTGGTGCCGGCTGCGGCAGACGGAGTGGTCGCCGCTCTGGGACGGCATCACCGACCGGTCCTACTTCTACTTCGTGCACTCGTTCACTCCAGGGAGCTCGCGCGACGCGCTGGCGGCGACCGAGCACTCTCCGGTCGCGGCGGCGGCGCGGCTGAACGTCATGGGCACGCAGTTCCACCCGGAGAGGAGCGGCGCGGACGGCCTCCGCGTGTACGCGAACTTCCTGGGCTTCTGCGGAGGAGGCTAGCCGTGCCGGCCAGACGGATCATCCCGTGTCTCGACGTCGACGCCGGCAGGGTGGTCAAGGGCGTCCGCTTCGTCGACCTCAAGGACGCCGGCGACCCTGCCGAGCTGGCGGCGGCCTACGATCGCGCTGGCGCCGACGAGATCGTCTTCCTCGACATCACCGCCTCCCACGAGGAGCGGCGCACGCTCCTCGACGCGGTCGCGCGGACGGCTGACCAGGTATTCATCCCGCTCACGGTCGGCGGCGGGGTTCGTACGGTGGAGGACATGCAGCAGATGCTGTCGCATGGCGCCGACAAGGTGGCGGTCAACACGGCCGCACTGGCCGACCCGACCCTGATCACCCGCTGCGCCGAGGTGTTCGGCTCGCAGTGTGTGGTGCTCGCCATCGACGCCAGCCGCCGCGAGGATGGCAGCGGCTGGGAGGTCCACTCTCATGGCGGCCGCCGCCCCACGGGCCGGGAGGCCGTGGCGTGGGCGGCGGAGGGCGAGCGCCTGGGCGCCGGCGAGGTGCTGCTGACCTCGATGGACCGGGACGGCACCCACGACGGCTACGACCTGCAGCTGACGGCGGCCGTCAGTCGGGCGGTGCGGCTGCCGGTCATCGCCTCCGGCGGCGCGGGGCGCGTGGCGCACCTCTACGAGGCGCTGACGGCCGGCGGGGCAGAGGCCGCTCTGGCGGCCTCCATCTTTCATTTCGGCGAGCTCTCGATCGCCCAGGTCAAGGAGGAACTGGCCATGCGTGGCCTGGAGATGAGGCGATGAGCGCTCCAGCGCCCGACTTCTCGAAGGGCCTGGTGCCCGCCATCTCGCAGGATGCGGAGAGCGGCGAGGTGCTGATGGTCGCGTACCAGGACGAGGAGGCCTGGACGAGGACGATCGCCACCGGCCGGGCGTGGTTCCACTCCCGGCGGCGGGGCCTGTGGGAGAAGGGCGGGACATCGGGCAACTTCCTCGAGGTGCTGGAGGTGCGGCTGGACTGCGACCGCGACGCCGTGCTGCTCCGCGTGCGCCCGGCTGGACCGGTCTGCCACACGGGCGCTCGCAGCTGCTTCGAGGCGGGCGCCGTCGTTCCGATCGGGGCCGGCAGCTCCTGAGGCTGGAGGCCGGCTCGGCCTTCCAGCCTCCCTGGTCGCTCTGACGATCGGCCTCACCCTCTGGAGCCTCCGCCTCAGGGCGCTGTGACGGTCAGTCGAGCGGGATGGCCTCGCGCCAGTCACGCTCCTCCCGCCACTCGGGTTGGGCGGCCTTCTCCAGCAAAAAGCCGCCCATGGCCAGCACGTCGATGTCGGTGCGCATGAAGCAGGTGTACGCGTCGCGTGGAGAGCAGACGATTGGCTCGCCACGGACGTTGAAGGACGTGTTGACGAGGACCGGGCACCCGGTGGCCTGCTTGAAGGCGGTCAGCAGCCGGTGGAACGCGGGATTGGCCTCCTCTGTGACCGTCTGCACGCGTGCCGACCAGTCGACGTGGGTGACTGCGGGGATGGTGGACCGGGGCACATGGAGGAGGTCCAGCCCGGTGAGGCCGTCGGCGCCCTCCGGCCGCTCCCGGCGCTGCCCGCGAGCCACGCCGGCGACCAGCAGCATGTACGGGCTCTCCTGCAGCAGGTCGAAGTACGCCCCGGCGTCCGGGGCGAGCACGGAGGGGGCGAACGGCCGGAACGACTCCCTGAACTTGATCTTGAGGTTCATGGCGGACTGCATCCCGGGACTGCGCGGATCGCCCA
>DASYBH010000007.1:0-14059 GCA_036500885.1 Candidatus Dormiibacterota bacterium | reverse complement strand
CGAGGTAGCGGAGGAAGCGGCGGGCGCTGAACTCGGGGTAGACGCCGAACTGCTGGGGGAGGTAGCCGAGCCGGGCGCGGATCTGGTGGCCGCCCGAGCCGGCGTCCAGCCCGTTCCAGCGCACGCTGCCCGTCGTCGGCGGCAACAGGGTGGCGATGATCCGCATCAGCGTCGTCTTGCCGGCGCCGTTGGGGCCGACCAGGCCCAGCATCCCCCCCTCGCAGGCCAGCGAGAGGTCGCTGACGCACCAGGTCCTCGGCCTGGGCACGGTCGCCGTCGAGCATGCGGAAGAAGAACCCCAGCAGCGGGCCCTGGTGCCGGCGCACCAGCACCTCCAGCGCCGTCCGGTCGCCCGCCATCACCGCCGACATGAGGTCCTCATCTGACACGGCCGCCTGACGACGCTACGGCGCCGGCCGCCGAAAGGTTCGGTTCAGGCCTCCGCCACCAGGCCGAGCCGCCGCAGCGACTCCGCGAGCTCCGCGCGCTCGGCCGGCGGGAGCGGCAGGTACGGCTCGCGGAGGCGCCCGCCATCCCGGCCGGTCAGCGCGAGCGCGTCCTTCAAGGAGCGGGGGTTTCCGTGGCGCGCGATCGGCGCCCCCAGCTCGAGCAGCCGCCTGAACGCGGCCTCGGCCGCCGGCAGGTCGCCCGCCTGGAGCGCGTCCCAGAGCCGGGGCACGAGGTCGGGAACCACGTTCGCCTCCATGCAGAGGACGCCCGCGACTCCGACGGCATGCGCCGCCAGGAGCCCGGAGACGACGCCGGTCAGCACGCGGGCCCGTCCGCGCAGCGCCGCCACGTACTGCGCGAGCACGGCGTGGTTCGCCTCCACGAGCAGCACGGCCTCGACGTGCGGGTACGCCTCGGCGAGAGCCACCACCAGGGGGAGCGGCAGCGGGTAGCCGGCCAGGAAGGAGTTGTTGGCCAGGATGACCGGGCACTCGACCGCCTCGATCACCGTGCGGTAGTAGCGCTCGATCTCGGCGGGCCGGGGTGTCTGCGGGCTCGGCCGGGGCGGCAGGACGTACACGGCGTCGACGCCCGCCGCCGCGGCGCCCCGCGCCAGCGCGGCGATCTCGGCGGTGGCGCCGGCGAGACCGATCCCGGCGGCGCAGACGGGCGCGACGCCGTGCAGCGTCTCCACGCTCACCTCGTAGATCCGGAGCTTCTCGGCGGCGCTCAGCAGGTCGCCCTCGCCGCTGCCCTGGCTGCACACGAAGACCCCGACGCCGCCCCCGGCGAGGAAGCGGAGGTGCGAGCGCAGCAGCGCCTCGTCCAGCGCGCCACCCGCGGTGAACGGCGTGATGCTCATGGCGTGGACGGCGCGGTCGGAGAGCCTCACCGCGCCCCGACCTCGGCGAAGTGACAGGCCGCCAGGTGCTCGCGCCAGGCCGGCTCCAGCCGCGGGTCCCGCTCGACGCAGACGGTGCGCTCCGGCCGCGCGACCGGTCCGACCGGGCAGCGGGTGTGGAAGCGGCAGCCGGGGGGCGGCTGCCTCGGGTCCGGCAGGTCGCCGGACAGCGGCGCCGGCCGCCTCTCGCCGCGCAGGGTCGGGATGCTCTGCATCAGCGCGGCCGCGTAGGGGTGCGCCGGCCTGGTGAAGAACTCCTCGGTCGCCGCGTGCTCGACGACGCGACCCAGGTACATGACGGTGACCTCGTCGCTCATCAGGCGGACGATCGAGAGGTCGTGGGAGATGAACAGGTAGGAGAGGCCGAGCTCGCGCTGGAGGTCCTGGAGCAGGTTGAGCACGGTGGCCTGGACCGACACATCGAGCGCCGACGTGACCTCGTCGAGGATGAGCACCTCCGGACCCACCGCGAGCGCCCTGCCGATGGCGATCCGCTGCCGCTGGCCGCCGGAGAACTCGTGCGGGTAGCGATCGACCGTGTTCGCGGGGAGCCCGACCACCTCGACCAGGCGCCGGCTCTCGGCGGCGCGCTCGCGGCGGGAGCGGAAGCGGCCGCCGCGGGTCGTCAGGGCCTCGTGGAGCATCTCGCCCACCGACATCCGGGGGTTGAGCGAGGAGTGCGGGTCCTGGAAGACCATCTGCACGCGCCGGCGGTAGGCCGGCGAGGTGCGGGCCGCCGGCGCCGAGCAGTCGGCGCCGCCGAGGGTCACCTGCCCGGCCGCGACCGGCGCCAGACCGACGAGGGCCCGCGCGACCGTGGACTTCCCGCAGCCCGACTCCCCGACCAGCCCGAGCGTGCCGCCCGCCGGGATGGCGAGGTCGACGCCGTCGACGGCGGTCAGCGCGCGGGCGCCGGCGCCGTAGCGGACGGTCAGCCCGCGAACCTGCAGGACGTTCACGCCGGCACCCTGGCGCCGGCCATCCAGCAGGCCACCCGGGTCCCGTCAGGCGACGCCTCCAGCGGCGGCCGCTCGGACCGGCAGACGTCCTGGGCGAGCGGGCAGCGGGGATGGAACGGACAGCCGCTCGGCCTGGCGGACAGGTCGGGCGGCTGCCCCGCGATGGTCGTCAGCCGCTCGCCCCGCCGGCGCTCGAGGTCGGGCACCGCGGCCAGCAGCGACCGCGTGTACGGGTGGCGGGCGGCGGTGAGCAGCCGCTCGGACGGCAGGTCCTCGACGATCCGGCCCGCGTACATGACCAGGGTCCGCGTGCAGTTCTGCCTGACCAGCGCCAGGTTGTGCGAGATCAGGATCACGGCGACCCCGTGCTCCCGGTTGACGCGCGCGAGGAGGTCCATGATCTGGGCCTGGATCGTCACGTCGAGCGCGGTGGTCGGCTCGTCGCAGATCAGGAGCCGGGGCTCGTTCATCAGCCCCATGGCGATCATCGCCCGCTGCCGCATGCCGCCCGACAGCTGGTGCGGGTACTCGCGCAGGACCCGCCTCGGGGCCGGGAGGTTGACCTCGAGCAGGCGTGCGACCGCCGTCTCGGCGGCCTGGCGCCGGTCGAGGCCGCGGTGCCGGCGGGCGCCCTCGGTGAGCTGCGTCCCCATGGTCAGCGCCGGGTTGAACGACGACATCGGGTCCTGGAAGGCGACGGCCAGCTCGGTGCCCAGGAACCGCGCGAGCTCCGGCTTCGTCATCGTCTCGAGGTCGCGGCCGAGCAGCGTCACGCCGCCGGAGATCGCGGCCGTCGCCGGGAGCAGGCGGGCGATGCCGAGCGCCGTCATCGTCTTGCCGCTGCCCGACTCCCCGACCAGCCCGACCATCTCGCCCGGGGCGAGGCCGAACGAGACGCCGGAGACGATCTCCAGGCCGCCCAACCGGACGGTGAGGTCGCGAACGACCAGCGTCTCCTCCGACCCCGACCCTCCCCCGGCGGCGGGGGAGCCGGCCGGAGCGGTCGTCCGGGCCGCCGGCGCCCGCGTCCAGACCCGGGGGTTGGCGGCCCTGGCCAGCGCCTCGCCCGCGTACGCGAACGCGAGCGCCGCGGCGGCGATGAAGGCCGCCGGTCCCAGGGCGGCCGCGGGCGTCTCGTAGAAGGAGTTGACCCCCTCGCTCAGCATCCGCCCCCAGTCGAAGCTGGGCGCCTGGACCCCGATGCCGAGGAAGCTGAGGCCGGAGAAGGCGACGATCGTGAAGCTCACGCCCACCGCGAACGAGGTGATCAGCGTCTCCGCCATGTTGGGCACCAGGTAGCGGACGATCAGACGCGGGGTGCGGACGCCGACCAGGCGCGCCGCCGCCAGGTAGTCGCGCCCGGCGATCGACAGCGAGAGCGTGCTCACGACGCGGGCCGCGCGGAAGGCGCCCGGCACCGCCAGACCGGCCGCCAGACCGAGGAGCCCGAGGCGCGGACCGAGGATGGTGACGAGGTAGATCGTCACCAGCAGCCCGGGGAACGCGATCATCGTGTCGATGGCGCGCATCAGGAGGGGGCGCCAGCGCGGGCCGATCAGCGCGCTCATCGCGCCCAGCGGGATGCCCGCCGCGTAGGCCAGCACCTCGGCGAGCAGTCCCATCCCGACCGAGAGCCGCGTCGCGACCAGGAGCCTGGCCAGCAGGTCGCGCCCGAGCTGGTCCGTCCCCAGCGGGTGCGCCGCGCTCGGCCCGGCCGCGACCGAGCGGAAGTCGAGCTCGTTCGCGGCGCGGCCGAGGAGGATCGGGCCGAGGACCGCGATCGCCAGCAGGGCCACCATCGCGACGAGGGCGACCAGGCCGCTGGGAGCGGCGCGCAGCGCGCGCAGGAACGCCACGCCGTCAGCCCTCGGTCGCCAGCGTGCGGGGGTCGATGACCCCGAGGAGCACGTCGACGAGCGCGTTGACGACCACGACGATCATCCCGAGCAGCAGCACGTCCGCCTGCACCACGGGGTAGTCGTGGGCCTGGATGGCGCCGATCAGCGAGCTGCCCATGCCGACCCGGACGAAGATCTGCTCGATGAAGATGGTGCCCGCGATCAGGCTCGAGAAGAGCAGGCCGCCGACGGTGAGCGCGGTCGTGAGGATGTTGGGGAGGACGTGCCGCAGGTAGATCGTGCGGAGCGGGAGCCGCTTGCTCTCCGCGGTGCGCACGTAGTCCTGCGCGAGGGCGTCCAGGACCTGCAGGCGGACGATGCGGGCGAGCGCCAGCGTCGGGCCGACGGCGAGCGACGCGACCGGCAGCACGACCGCCCGCCAGCCCTGCATCCCGGCCACCGGCAGGAGCCGCAGCTCGAGGGCGAAGACGAACACCAGCAGCGTGGCCAGCAGGTACTGCGGGATCGTGCCGAAGACGGCGGTCATCGTCGTCCACGCGACCTCGACGCGTGGCCGCCGGCCGTTCGCGGTGAGGTGGGCGGCGGCCATCCCGAGCGGGACGCTGAGCAGCAGGACGACCGCGAGGGACAGCCCGGCGAGCAGGGCGGTGGGGCCGATGCGCTGCCCGATGATCTCGCCGACCGGCTGCTTGGTCACGTACGACTCGCCGAGGTCGCCGCGGAGCGCCCGCGTCACGTAGTCGACGAACTGGGCCGGCCAGGGGTGGTCCAGTCCGAGCAGGTGGTCGACGGCCCGGTACTGGTCGGGCGTCCCGTTCTGGCCCAGGATCACCACGGCGGGGTCGCCGGGGATCAGCCGGACCATGACGAACGTCGCGAAGAGCAGGAACGCCAGCACGACGAGCAGGCCGAGGAGGCGGCGCCCCAGGAACCCCAACCAGGCCACCTGCCCCGCGAGGGGAGAGGGACCATCTCCCGCCGTCGTCATGCGATGCCCACGACTTTCATCCGGCGGAGGTCGCCGAGGGCGAACGACGCCCGGGAGGCCACCCAGGCGAGCCGCCGGCCGGCAGCGTCGAAGCCGACCTCGTCCATCCGCGAGATCGGCGCCATCAGCGACGCCACGCCCTCGAAGCCGCGCTCGCTGGTGACGCCGGCGGCGACGGCGCCGACGCCCCTGGTGAACTCCTCGTGATCGGTCGCATATCCCAGCTCGCGTGTGCGCTCCACCTGCGACCGGTACTCGCCGGGATCGGTGACGCTGCTCGAGGTGAAGCGCGTGGGGGCGCCCGGCTCGGCCGGCGACCACGCGTAGTACGCCTTCCCCCAGGAGCCGGCGTCGATCGGCACGCGCCCGCCCAGCGCGACCTCCAGCTCCCCGTCGCTGTGCTGATGGACGTTCAGGATCAGATGGTGGTTCTCCCAGGGGATCGCGATCGCCGCCGTGACCGCCAGCTCGCGCGCCACCTCCGTCAGCTCGTTCCAGATGCCGCGCGAGATCGGGGCGGACCGGGCGAACGCCGCGCCGAGGTAGTACGTCGCGGGCCCGAGGCGGTAGCGCTTGTCGGCGTCCTGGGTGACCGCGCCCTGCGCCTGCAGCTCGCCGAGGATCGCGTGCGCCGTGCTGGGCGCGATCCGAACCGAACGGGCGACCTCGCTGACGCTGACCGCCGTGGGGCTCCGCCGCAGCAGGCGAAGGACGTTGAAGGACTTGGTGACGGCGCTCGGCAATTCGTGACTCCTTCCCTCGTCGATCCAGAACACCGAACCGAATTCGGTATCTGCAAGTCTATGTTCGCAATTCAGCTCTGGTCAACTAAGATGAGCGAATTCTGGAAGGAGGTGCAGCGGTGGCAGTACAAGACCTCGAGACCCGGACGAAGCCGGCGAAGACGCTCCGGCCGATCAACGACGTCGACGTGCATCCGAGCATCGGCGGCGGGATGGAGGTCCTCCTCCCCTACATGCCGAGGGCGTGGCAGGAGAAGATCCGCCCGAACGCGCGCGGCGGCGGGCTCCGGCCGGGCGGGGGCCGCTACCTCCACCCGATCGAGCTGCCGGTCATGCGCGACGCCATCCCGCCCGGCGGCGGGATGCCGGGCGCCGACCCCAGGTTCGTCGCGAAGCAGCACCTCGACCGCTACAACGTCGAGCACGGGCTGCTGATCGAGATCATCGCGTCGACGCTCGCCATCGCCGCGGTCGACCCGGACCACAGCGCGGTGCTGGTGGCGGCCTGCAACGACTACGTCCTCGACCACTGGGAGGGCCAGGACGACCGGTTCACCTACGCGCTGACGGTGTCGCCGATCGACCCCTCGCTGGCGGTGAAGGAGATCCAGCGGCACGGCAAGAACCCGTTCGTCTCGGCCGTCTTCCTCCCGATCCAGAACATCCGCCTCGGCAACCGGCACTACTACCCGATCTACGAGGCGGCGGTCGAGCACGGGCTCAACATCGTGTGCCACCCGGGCGCCGGCGAGTCGATGTTCCAGGGGACCGGCGCGGTCTTCGCCTGCGGCATCGCCGAGCGGTACATCGAGCGCTACGTCGAGTGGGGCCAGATCCCCTGGTCGTGCATCTCCAGCCTGATCTTCAACGGAGCGCTCGACCGCTACCCCGACCTCAAGTTCATGTGGGTGGAGTGGGGATTCAGCTGGGCCGTGCCGATGAGCTGGCGGATGGACAAGTCCTGGCGGCAGCTGCGGGCGGACTGCCCGTGGGTCAAGACCTGGCCGAGCGAGTACCTGCGCGACCGGTTCTTCTTCTCCACCCAGCCGATCGACGAGCCCCGCCGCGAAGGCGACCTGGAGCGGATGATCGAGGACTACTTCGCCGACAACCTCTGCTTCGCCAGCGACTACCCGCACTGGGACAACGACCGCCCGGACATGATCCTCAAGGCGCTGAAGCCGGAGACGCAGCAGAAGGTCTACCACGACAACGCGCTCCGGTTCCTGCGGCTCCCGGGATGAACGTCACCGACGAGGCGACCGGCAGGGTCGCCTGGTACGACGTCGGGCTGGTCGAGGACTTCGACCAGCCCCGGTTCGTGCCGGCGAGCATCCCGGGCAAGGACGTCTGGGTGCTGCGCACCCCGGACGACCGCTGGTACGCGCTCAAGAACACCTGCCCGCACCAGGGCGGTCCGATCTGCATGGGCGAGGTCCGCGGCACGTTCCTGCCCTCGGAGCCGGGCGAGTACGTGTTCGGCCACGAGTACGGGCTGATCAAGTGCCCGTACCACGGCTGGGAGTTCGACCTCGAGACCGGCCAGCCGCTCTTCACGCCGGGGACGGAGCGCGTCGTCCGCTACGACGTGCGGGTCGGCCCCGCGTCCATGTACGAGGTCAAGATCGAGGAGGGCCGTGTCTACGTCAGCGCCAAGGGCAAGTAGACGCCTGCGCGACGTCGTCACGGACGACACGCGCCGGCAGGCCTACCTGGACTCGGGCGCCTGGGACGCGACGACGCTGGCTGGACGTGTGCGCGCCCACGCGCGGGAGACGCCGGACGCGGTGGCGGTCGTGGACCTCCTCGGCGAGCGCCGGCGCTCCTACGCCGAGCTGCGGAACGACGCGGAGCGGGTGGCCGGGTTCCTGCGGGAGGCCGGCGTCTCGCCCGGCGACGTGGTCGCCGTCCAGCTCCCGAACCGCTACGAGACTGTCGCGATCGCGCTCGGCATCCTCATGGCAGGCGCGGTCATCAACCCGATGCTCCCCATCTACCGCGCGAAGGAGCTGCGGTACATGCTCACGGTCGGCCGGACGCGCGTCATGTTCCTGCCGGACGGCTACCGCGGGCACGACCACGTGTCGATGGTCGGCGCCCTCGAACCGGAGCTCCCCGACCTGACCACGCGCGTGGTGGTGCCGCTCGAGGGCGGGCCGGCGGTCCCGGGCGTCGCCGAGATCGGTCGCCGGGATCCACCGCGTACGCGCCCCCCAAGACATCGCTTCGCTGCGTCGGTGGATCCCGGCGACCGCGTACGCGCCCCCCAGGACCTCGCTGCGCTGCGTCGGTGGATCCCGGCGTGGCTCCCGTTCGCCTCGGTGCTGGCGCGCTCCGCGGATTCGCCCGGGCCCGAACCGCTCGCCGGTGATGTCTCCGAGCTGATCTTCACCTCGGGGACCGAGGCCGACCCCAAGGCGATCATGCACACCGAGCAGACCACGAACTTCAGCGTCCGCGCCGCGTGGACGTCCCTGTCGATGGACCGCGACGACGTGGTCTGGATGCCCTCGCCGGTCGGCCACTCGACCGGCTTCAACTACGGCGTCCGGATGGCGCTCTACCACGGGCTGAAGCTCGTGCTGCAGGACCGCTGGGACGGCGCCGAGGCGGCCAGACTCGTCGAGGCGGAGCGCTGCACGTACACGCTGGCCGCGACCACGTTCCTGCGCGACATCGTGGCGGCCGCCGGGCGCGGCGCCGGCGACATCTCCTCGATGTCGATGTTCGGCTGTGGCGGCGCCCCGGTGCCGCCCGAGCTCGTCAGGGCCGCCTCCGAGCTGGGCGTCACGGCCCTCCGCCTCTACGGATCGACGGAGGTGCTGGTCGCGACGTGGAACCGCCGCTCGTCGCCGCTGGAGAAGCGGGTCGAGACCGATGGCCTCGCGGTGGACGGCGTGGAGGTCGAGGTCTGGGACGGCGGCGGCAGGCCGGTCGCCGGCCAGCCGGGTGAGATCCAGACGCGCGGCCCCAACACCTGCGTCGGGTTCTTCGAGGACCCCTGGCGCACGGCGGCCACGTTCCATCCCGACGGCTGGGTGAGGTCGGGCGACGTCGCCGTGATGGACGGCGACGGCCACCTGACGGTGGTCGGGCGCGTCAAGGAGATCATCATCCGCGGCGGCCTCAACATCGCGCCCCGCGAGATCGAGGACCTCCTGCTCAGGATGCCCGGCGTCAGGGCGGTGGCCGTGGTGGGCCTCCCGCACGACCGCCTCGGCGAGATCGGCTGCGCCTGCGTCGTCCCCGATGCCGGCGTCGAGATCACCCTGGAGGCCGTCGTCGCCCACCTCGAGTCCGCCGGCCTCGCCCGGTACAAGCAGCCCGAACGGCTGGTGCTGGTCGACGCGATCCCGATGACGTCGACCGGCAAGATCCAGAAGTTCCGGCTCGTCGAGGCCATCCGCGAGCAGGACGCCCGCTGATGGCGACCGGGGCGGACGTCGCCGCGCCCTCCCCCGTCGAGCTCGCCCGCGTCGAGCTCGACCCGGGCGGCGCCGCCGCGATCGTCACGCTCAACCGGCCCGATCAACTGAACCCGATCGACTGGCTGACGGTCGGCCGGCTCGAGGAGGTGCTGGTCGAGGTCGACGCCGACCCCAGCGTCCGGACGGTGCTCGTCACCGGCCGCGGCCGCGCCTTCAGCGCTGGCGGCGACCTCAAGAGCTACATGGCCCTGCAGGCCGACCCGGTCGCCTTCCCGGCGTTCCTGGAGGACCTCCACCGCACGTTCCAGTTCATCTCCCGGATGCGGATGCCGGTGGTCGCGCTGGTGAACGGCATCGCGGTCGCGGGCGGCCTCGAGCTGATCCTGTCCTGCGACTTCGCCTACGCCGGCGAGTCCGCGCGGGTGGGCGACGGCCACCTCACGTACGGGCAGATGGGCGGCGGCGGCGTCCTCACGCTCCTGCCCCGCGCGATCGGCCTGGCGCGGGCGCGCGAGCTCGTGTTCTCGGGCCGCTGGCTGGCCGCCGAGGAGGCCCGCGAGTGGGGCATCGTGAACCGGGTCGTCCCCGACGGCGACCTCCTCGCGGCCGGCCTGGAGTTCGCGACGGCGGCGGCCGAGCGCAGCGCCCTCGCGATGGCCAACGCCAAGCTCGTCATGAACGCCGGGTGGTCGGAGGGCACCGGCGTCGAGCAGGGCCTGCGCCTGGAGCGGGAGCGCAACGCCTACTACTGCCTGACGAGTGAGGACGCGCGCGAGGGGCTGCAGGCCTTCCAGGAGAAGCGCCGGCCGCGCTTCCGGGGACGCTGACCGTGGGTTCGCGCCGTCCCAGCTTCCTCGGCCGCACCGCCATCGCGGGCGTGGGCTACACGACGCTCTCGCGCGCCTCCGGCCGCAGCGTGCTCTCCCTGGCCGCCGAGGCCTGCCGCAACGCGCTCGACGACGCCGGCCTGGAGCGCGAGCGCGTCGGCGGCATCGCCAGCTTCAGCGTCCTCGCCGACTCCGTCCCTGGCCAGTCGGTGGCGACCGTGCTCGGGCTCGGCCCGCTGGGGTACGTGCTCGACATGAGCCTCGGCGGGCAGGCGCCGAGCTTCCTCGTGATGAACGCCGCGATGGCCGTCGAGAGCGGGCTGGCCGACGCCGTGCTCGTCTACCGCGCGCTCAACGGCCGCAGCGGGGTCCGGGTCGGCTCGACGCAGTTCCCCGGCCCCGGCTCGCAGTACCGCTACCCGATCGGCTTCACCGCCTACCCGCAGTACATGGCGATGTGGGCGCGGCGCTACATGATCGAGACCGGCGCCGGCTGCGAGGACCTCGCCGCCGTCGCGCTCGCGCAGCGCGCGTACGCGGAGCTCAACGAGCGGGCGATCGTGCGCCGGCCGCTGACGCTCGACGAGTACCTGGCGGCGCCCTTCGTCGCGGACCCCTACCGCGCGCCCGACTGCACGAGCGAGGTCGACGGCGCCTGCGCGCTGCTCGTCACCTCCCTCGACACGGCGCGCCAGCTGCGTCACGACCCGGTCGTGGTCCAGGGCGCGGCCTACGCGCTCGGCCGCCGCTCGGGCCTCGACATCGGCGACGCGCTGCTCTGGGAGGACTACTCCCGCAACTACACGAGCCTGCTCGCGGACGACCTCTGGCGGTCGGCCGGCCTCGGGCCGGACCAGGTCGACCTCGCGGAGATCTACGACTGCTTCACCAGCACCGTCCTCTTCGGGCTGGAGGGCCTGGGCTTCGTCGGGCGCGGCGAGGCCGGCGAGTTCGTGCGCTCCGGCGGGACGGCGCTCGAGGGGCGGCTGCCGACCAACACCAACGGCGGGCTCCTCTGCGAGGGCTACCTCCACGGCATGAACACGGTCGCCGAGGCCGTGCTGCAGGTGCAGGGTCGCGCCGGCCCTCGCCAGGTCGCGCGCCACGACTCGTGCGTGGTCACGTCGGGAGGGATGATGGACGGCTCCGCGCTGGTGCTGACGCGGGCATGATCGCGCGGGGCCTCGTCGCGCCCGGGATCGACGCGGACAGCCATGCGTGGTGGGCGGCGGTGGCCGAGCGGCGGCTGCTGCTGCCGCACTGCCTCGACTGCGGCGCCACGTGGTTCCCGCCCACACCGGGCTGTCCGCGCTGCGCGAGCACGTCGGTCGAGCTGGTCGAGGCGTCCGGACGCGGCCGCGTGTACTCGTGGGTCGTCGTCAACCGCGCCCTCAGCCCGGCCTTCGCGGACGACGCGCCGTACACGGTCCTGGCCGTCGACCTCGAGGAGGGGGCGCGCATGTTCGGGCGCCTGGTGGGCGACGCGGGCGATCCGCGTCTCGGCGCCGGCGCGGAGGTGCGCGCCGAGTTCTACGAGGCCGGCGGCCAGGCCCTGGTCGGCTTCACGTTCGGCTGGAAGGAAGACCGTTAGCCCTCCCTGACCCCCCCGGCAGATGAGGGGGGAGGGGAAGGAGGAGATGGGAGATGAGTGCAGAGAGGAGGCGCCGGTTCCTCGGGCGTCTGGTGGTCTCGTGCGCGGCCGCCGCGATCCTCGCCGCCGCGTGCGGCGGCGGCGGCACGGGCGCCGGCGCCGGGAGCACGAGCGGCGTCAGGCCGGTCAGCGGAGGGACGCTCACGATCCGCGGCAACCGCGACTTCGACACCTGGGACCCGGCGACGTGCACGACCTGCCGGGAGTACGCGTCCGTCTTCTATGCCACGCTGCTCGCGCTCAACACCGGCGGGACGATCGTGCCCTACCTGGCCAGGTCATATACGGCGACCGCGACGTCCGTCACCTTCAAGCTGCGGACGGACGCGACCTGCTCGGACGGCACGCCGGTCACCCCCGCCGTCGTGAAGGGGTCGCTGCAGCGGATGATCGACGTCAGGGCGGCGAACAGCGCGGCGCTCTTCGGGCCCGGTCCTTACAGCGTCGCGGAGGACGACGCCGCCGGCACTGTCACGTTCTCGGTCGAAAAGCCGTTCAGCGACCTCGTCTACGGCTTCACGCAGCTCGACCCCGGCCTCCAGACCGGCATCGTCTGCCCGAAGGGCCTCGCGGACCCGAAGGGTCTGGCGACGGCGCCCGCGGGAGCCGGGCCGTACACGCTGGTGGACTCGGTCCACGGCGACCACCTCACGGTCAAGCTCCGCTCCGACTTCAACTGGGGCCCGGAGGGAGTGACCGCGAAGACGCCCGGCATCCCGGCGACGATCACGTTCAAGGAGGTCACGAACCAGACCACCGCGGCCAACCTGGTCCTGAGCGGCGGCATGGACGCCGGCACCGTCACCGGGCCCGACGTCAACCGGCTGCTCTCCGACCCGACGGTGGCGAACCAGCGGATCCAGCTCTTCCTGGCCAACCCGCTCGTGTTCAACCAGCTCGCGAACCATCCCACCGCCGATCCCGCGGTCCGTGAAGCGCTGATCACCGCGATCGATCCCAGGTCCGTGCTCGCCGCGGTCGGCGGTCCCAGGTACGGGATCAACTCGTCCAGCTTCGTGACGCCCACCGCGCAGTGCTACGACCCCAACACCGCCAGGCTGCTGCCGCGGCCGGACCTGGGCAGGGCGAGGGCCATCCTGACGAACGCGGGCTACACGCTCGTCGACGGGAAGATGACCAGGAACGGGAAACCGCTCACGATCGCATACGCGCAGGGCCACGACTTCGATCCGATTCCCGACTACCTGGTCAAGCAGTGGAGCGACCTCGGTGTCACGGTCACCTCGAACGTGACGGACACGTCGACCTGGATCTCGAGCTACCTGCTCCCGGGCAACTACGACGCGTCCATCCTCCAGGTCAACGGGACCGCGCCGCTGCCGGCCAAGCTCGCGTCGCGGCTGAGCGGACCGCCGCAGGTCCCGAACTTCGCGCGGATCGTCGACCCGACGCTCGACGCCGAGTACGCCGCGGCCGAGGCGTCGACGGGCGCCGAGAGCTGCCGGCACTGGGCCAACTTCCAGGAGGAGCTCCTGAAGAACCACGATTACCTGCCGCTGGTCGCGCAGACGACCTACTGGTTCAGCAGGGGCGGCGTCGACATGGCGCAGGCGGCCACCGGCCTGCCGTTCCTGCTCAGGGTCGTCTCGAAGCCTTGACGGGCCTGGTCGGGTCCGGCCAGCGCCGGATCGACGGCGGCGCGAAGGTCCGGGGCGAGGTCGCCTACGCGGGCGACCTCGCCATGCCGGGGCTCGCCCACGCCCAGCTCGTGCTGAGCCCGCATGCGGCGGCCCGGATCGTGTCGATCGACGCGGCGCGGGCGGCCGCCGCGCCGGGCGTGCTCGCTGTCGTGTCGGCGGCCGACCTGCCGGAGGCCGGACCGCTCTTCCTGCTGGCGCGTGGGGCGGCCGTCTTCTCGGGCCAGCCGGTGGCCGTCGTGGTGGCCGAGACCGGGGCGGCCGCCGCCGACGCGGCCGCTCTGGTCGACGTGGAGTACGAGCCGCTGCCCGCGGTCGTCGACCCGGTCGCCGCGCTCGGACCGGGGGCGCCGGAGGTGTTCGCGGGGCGGCCGAACCTCACCGACCACTCGGTGATGGAGCTCGGCGACCCCGACGCGGCGCTGGCCGGCTGCGCCGCGGTCGTCGATGGCCGGTACGAGCTGCCGCCGGTCCAGCAGGTCCCGCTGGAGCCCCACGTCGCGGTCGCGCGTCATCAGGCCGGCGCGGGTTTCACGATCTGGACCCCGACGCAGTCGCTGTTCGTGACGCACCAGCTCACCGCTCGCGCGCTCGG
>DASYBH010000006.1:0-3922 GCA_036500885.1 Candidatus Dormiibacterota bacterium | reverse complement strand
GAGGGCGGCCTCGACCCGGGGATCGGACCGTTGTGGCCCGGCGCCGCCGTGTGCGGCGCCGCGCTGCCGGTCGAGTGCGCGACGGGCGACAACCTGGCGATCCACCGCGCCCTGGAGCAGGCGGGGCAGGGCGACGTGCTGGTGGTCGGCGCGCACGGCCACCTGGCCGGCTACTGGGGCGAGGTGCTGACCGTGGCGGCCCTCGCGCGGGGCGTGCTCGGCCTGGTCATCGACGGCGGCGCGCGCGACTCGGACGCGCTCGAGCGACTGGCCTTTCCGGTGTTCGCCCGCGGCCGCTCCATCCTGCGGACGGTGAAGCACGAGCCGGGCCGTGTGGGCGAACCCGTGGTGGCCGGCGGCGCGGTGGTGCGCCGCGGCGACGTCGTGGTCGCGGACACGGACGGGGTCGTGACGATCAGGGCCGAGCGGCTCGATGAGGTCCTGGCGGCGTCCCGCGCCCGGGTCGAGCGCGAGCGGGAGATCATGGAGCGCCTGGCGGCCGGCGAGCTGACCCTGGACCTGCTGGGCCTCCGCCAGCGCTAGCGGCGCCCCGCTCCGGCAATCTGGTCGGTGCGGGACGCTTCACGTCCACAGCGCCGAAGCCGGGACAGCGTGAAGGCGATCGCCGAACCGCAGGGTGCGGGACCCGAGGTACATCACCACGCCCGCCACGAAGCGGTCGCCGACCTGGTCGCGCAGCTGGGTCAGGTGCGCGAAGTCGCTGCCGTTGATCGCTTGGCTCGACTTGACCTCGACTCCGACGATCCGTCCGCCCCGCTCCTCCACCACCTGGTCGACCTCGGCCCCCGAAGCCGACCGCCAGTGATAGATCTGCGCATCGACCGCGCTCCATGTGAGCTGCTTGACCAGCTCCATGCCGACGAAGTTCTCCATCAGTCCCCCGAGCAGCGTCGGGTCGAGGGCGAGCCGTCTGGCATCCACGCCCAGCAGGTGACCGGCGAGCCCGGTGTCCGCGAAGTAGACCTTCGGCGTCTTGATCGGCCGGCTGCCGATGTTCGACATCCAGGCCGGGATGCGCTTGACGAGATAGATCGTCTCCAGCAGCGCGAGGTAGCGCCCGACCGAGTCCGCCGAGATCCGCAGTCCGCTGGCGACGTCGCTCAGATTGACGACGCTCGCGTTTCGCGCGGCGAGCAGCGTCAGCAGGCGCGGCAGCTCGTCCGCGGCCTGGATCCGCGCCACCGCCGGCAGCTCACGGCCGACGATGGTCTCGACGTAGGAGTTGAACCACCGGGCGCGGCTCCTGGGCGTCTGCCGCGTGAGCGCCTCCGGATAGCCCCCGGCCAGGATCCGCGAGATGACGTCGGCCCTGGTTGCGGCTGGCGGCGTCAGGGTGGCTGCCTCTCCGGCGAAGAGGCGGTCGACCAACCGTCCGTCGCCCCGCGACAGCTCGCTCTGGGCCATCGGCCAGAGATTGAGGATCTCCATGCGCCCGGCCAGGGTCTCTGCGATCCGCGGCAGGTGCAGCAGGTCGGCCGAGCCTGTGAGCAGGAACTGGCCGGGCCGGAGGTCACGATCCACCACCCGCTTCACGGCGATCAGGAGCTCGGGAACGCGCTGCACCTCGTCGATGGCCACCGGCGCACCGACGGTCTCCAGAAAGCCCTCCGGGTCCGCTGACGCGGCCCCCCTGGTCGCCGCGTCATCCAACGAGACGTATTCCGCTGGCCACGGGCCGCCGGACACGGTACCGACGAGCGTGCTCTTGCCTGCCTGCCGGGGACCGCTCAGGAACGCCACGCGGCTCTCCGCGAGGACATCGAGCAGCTCGGGTTCCAGGAGCCGCGGGATCATGCCGTAAGGGTAGCAATCTGCGGAATTGTCGGGCGCAATGTGCGGAATTATCGGGTCAAATCTGCGGAATTGGCGGTCAGCTCGCGCCAGGCTGCACCAGCCCGTCTCGCGATGCTGGCCAGGCCGTCGCGGCGCGCTGGCGAGTGTGGCCGGGACCGCTGGCGTCATCGCCCTGTACCTCGCCTCACGGACCGTCGGACTGCCGGTCGGGCCTCATCCCGGGCGGCCCGAGATGGTCGGGTGTGTCTATTGCACTTGACCAACAGCGGCCCGTAGCATGTCCGCTCCATGGGGAAGAGAGGGATCGTCCCGGCGTTCCCAGCCCTGGCCGCCGTGCTTCTCGGCGTCACCTGCAGCCCGTCGCCCATGGCGCAGCAGCAGCCGAAGACCGGCGCCGACATCGTGATCGGGGTGCCGAACGCCGCGACCGGCGAATTCAACGTCGAGGGCCCGCTGACGAAGCAGGGTTACGACCTGTGGGCGGATTGGGCGAATGCCAATGGCGGCATCGACGTGAAGGGCGTCCGCCACAAGGTGAAGCTGCTCCACCAGGACGACCAGAGCAAGCCGCAGCTCTCGGCCCAGATCGCGGAGCAGATGCTGACCCGGGACGGGGCCCGGTTCCTCCTGGCGCCCTTCGGCTCGCCGACGACCGCGGCGGTGGGGGCGGTGGCCGAGCAGCACCAGGTGCCGCTGGTGGCGGCGAACGCCGGGGCGCGCCAGGTGTTCCTGCAGGGCCTCCACTACACGTTCGGCATCCTGGCGCCCGTCGACCAGTACTCGGCCACCGCGATCGACTGGGAGCTGAGCCGGACGCCCCGGCCGCAGACCCTCGCGATCCTCACGGCCGACGACGCCGCGTCCATGCTCATCGCCAAGGGGTTGATCGACCATGCGACCACGAAGGGCATCAAGATCGTCTTCCAGCAGCAGTACCCGGCGGGGACGACCAATCTGTACCCGCTGGTCCAGCAGGCGAAGGCGCTCAGGCCTGACCTGTTCTTCAACTCGGGCCGGTTCCTGGAGGCGGTCGCGGCGCACAAGGCCGCCAGGGATCTCCAGTTCGACACCAACCTGCTCACGTATGCGGTCGGGCCTGCCCAGCCGGAGTTCGTGCAGGCGCTCGGGCCGGCGGCGGACTTCGCGGTGACGGTGTCGCCGTGGACGGCGCAGGCGAAGTTCAAGGCCGACTACGGTCCGACCACCGCCCAGTACGTCGCCGCCTACCGGCAGAAGTACCACGCCGAGCACGAGCCGGGTTTCGTCACGGCCGACGCGACCGCGGCCGGCCTGGCGCTGGAGGTCGCGATCAAGCGCGCCGGGAGCCTCGATCCGCGGTCCGTCCGCGACGCCCTGGCCGCGCTGGACGTCAACACGTTCTACGGCCGGCTCAAGTTCGACCCGCAGGGCCAGAACACCTTCCACAACGTGCTCGTCGAGCAGGTGCTGAACGGCCAGCTGCAGACGGTCTGGCCGCCGGAGCTGGCCTCGGCGCCAGCCCAGTACCCGATGCCGACCTGGGAGGCGCGGTTCGGAGCGGCTGCTCAGCCTCCCAAGCCGAAGCTGCCGGGAACGGGCGTGTCGCCCAGGCGCTGACGCCGCGGCTCGGCGCCGGCCTACGGGGTCAGCTGTCGGCGGCGCGGGCTGGCTCCGGGGTTCGCACCATCTCGCGGAACGTCAGCTCGCCGTCGGCCACGTCCACCACCACGTGGTCGCCGTCCCGGAAGCGCCCTTCCAGGATCATCAGCGCCAGCGGGTCCTGGACCAGGCGCTGGATCGTCCGCTTCAGCGGGCGGGCGCCGTAGACGGGGTCCCACCCGCGCTCCGCCAGCAGCTTCCGCGCGGCCTCCGTGACGTGCAGCTCGATGTTGCGGTCGGCCAGCCGCCGCTGGAGGGCCGCGAGCTGGATGTCGACGATCGCCGCGAGCTGGTCCTGCGTGAGCGGACGGAACACGATGATCTCGTCGACGCGGTTCAGGAACTCCGGTCGGAAGTGGCCGCGGAGCACCTCGAGCACCCGTGCGCGAACCTCGTCGAACGGCCGGTGGGACAGCTCCTGGATGACGTGACTGCCCAGGTTCGACGTCATGACCAGCACGGTGTTGCG
>DASYBH010000005.1:0-3434 GCA_036500885.1 Candidatus Dormiibacterota bacterium | reverse complement strand
GACCACGCAGCCGTCCGCCGTGATCGCGATCGCGTCCTCCACCTTCACGCTGCCGGTGTCGGGGTGGACGAACTCCGCCTCGACGGACAGGACGTTGCCCGCCTCCAGCCTCCGCCCCGGCTCGCCGAAGTCGGGCTGCTCATGGTGCCGAGGCCCATGCCGTGGAGCACCGCGCGGCCCCACCTCGCGTGGCGCTGCTCGGCGACCGCCTGGCCGCGAATGGTGGCCGACTCATCGCTCCGTCCGAAGGCCCGCGGCGTGGCGACCCGCCGAGACCCCGGCCCGGCGGCCGAACACCGCGCCGGCGCTGAGGCCGCTGCCGCCCGGATAGTTGTGGAAGAACAGGCCGCCGACCAGCTCGCCCGCCGCCGACAGGCCCGTGATGGGCTGCAGGCGCCCGTCCAGCACCCTGGCCTCGCGGTCCACCCGGAGACCGCCGAACGTGAAGGTGATGCCGCAGGTGACCGCGAAGCCGACGAACGGCGGCCGCTCCAGCGGGAGCGCCCAGTTCGACTTGGGCGGCCGGATGCCGTCCGTGCCCTTGCCGTCCTTGACCGACGGGTCGAACCGGCCCGGCCGCACCGCGGCGTTGAACCGCTCCACCGTGCGCTCCAGCCCGTCCGGGTCGATGCCGAGGCCCTCCGCCAGGCCGCGCAGGCTCGCCGCCTCGACCCGTGAGACGCCGGGCGCCGTGTACTCGTCCTGCCGCAGCAGCGGCTCCGTCTGGGCGTCGAAGAGCTGGAAGGCGCAGGCGTCCGGCTGCCGCAGAATGGCGGCCCCGTACTTGGCGTACGTGTAGTTGCGGAAGTCGGCGCCCTCGTCCACGAAGCGCTCCCCGTGCTTGTTGACGATCAGCCCGACCGGGTACGACTGCTTGGTCAGGAGGTTGGTCAGCTCGCGGTCACCGCTGGGCGGCGAGGCCACGTCCCAGGCGGTGGCGTGGCACCCGCTCCAGTGGCCGCTGGGGGCGGCGCCGGCATCGATCGCCGCCAGCAGCGCCTCACCGGTGTTGTACGGGGTGCCGCGGACGCGGGCGAGGTCCCAGCCGGGTCCCAGGTAGGCCGCCCGCAGCATCGGGTTCGCCTCGAAGCCGCCGGCCGCGAGCACGACGGCGCCTGCTTCGATGGCGGTCCGGCCGGCCGGAGTGTCGCAGACCACGCCCGTCACCGCCCCGCCGGCGTCGCGCCGGAGCTCGACCATCCCGTGCTCGTAACGAACTTCGACGCCCGATGCCGCGGCGACGGCGCGGTGCTGCTCGATCAGTCCCTTGCCGCCTCCGACCACGCCGAGGTAGAGGCCGCCCCAGAAGCGGTGCCGGCCGTCCACGAGGAACGACTGCCGGTCGAAGGCCAGCCGGAAGCGGAGGCCGCGGGCGCGCAGCCACCGCAGCGTGTCCGTCGCGCACGCCACCAGGACGGCGGCCAGCTCGGGGTCGCAGCGGCCCTCGGTCAGGCGGTGGAGGTCGGCCAGGAAGGCGTCCTCGGAGTAGGGCGGCAGGTCGGTGTGGGCGAGGCGCCGGTCGTCCGCGTCCTCGATCAGCCCGACCGCCTCCTCCAGGTCATCGATGGCACAGCGGAACACCCCCGCCGTGAAGTAGCTGTTGCCGCCGGCCCACGACTCGGGCGCCTTCTCGACCAGCAGCACGCGGTCGCACAGCTCGCGGGCCGCGTGCGCCGCGCAGTACCCGGCGTTGCCGCCGCCGACCACGAGCACGTCGTAGCGGTCTCCCATCAGGAGGGCACCACGCGCGGCGGCATGTGTGGACAGTACGACGTGCGGCTCACCCATGGCGAGCAGCGCGCCGGCAGAACCGTCAGGCCATGCGCCGGGCGCGCACCACCAGCCGGTGGTCGTACCCGGTGTCGGGCGTATACCGGCCCGCGCAGGTGATCAGCGTCACCTCGTCGCCCACGTCGGCGGCCAGGACATCATTCATCGGCATGGCGCCGACCGGATAGCTCCGGACCTGACTGACCCGGTACCGGATCTCGGTCTGCTGAGGGCTCACCACGTCGATCAGGTCTCCGGTCGCCAGATCCCCCAGCTTCCAGAAGACCGCCGGACCCACCTTCGCGAAGTCGCGATGCCCCGCGAAGACGGCGTTGCTGCCGGAGCCGGGCCGGGCCGTGAACCGGTACCAGGCCACGTCGCTCGGACGGTCCGGCGCCTCCATCACATTGTGGGCGTCCGTGCCCCTGACCTCGATCGGCGCGCCGATCCGCAGCTTCTCGATCACCAGACGGACCGGCACGAACGAGGTGTGAGCGATGGGCAGCGGCTGCCACCAGGGACCCGCCTCCGGCACCGCCGTCACCGCCGGAGGGCTCGGCGGAGATGACTCCGATCGATGAGCCGGCTCGCCGTGGGCGGCAGGGCTGATCCCCGCCACCCACAGGCCCGAACCAAGCGCGAGCAGGCCCGCCATCACGCCGGTGATGGCCCGCGCCGCGCGGCGACGGCGCTCAGGCAGCCCGATGCCTCCTCAGCGCCAGGCCGGCGCCCGATGCCGCCACGAGGATCAGCAGCAACAGCGCGCCCACGATCGCCTGGCCGCCATGCGTGCTCGCCACTGCCCGCAGGCCGGTGACGGGAGGCGACGGAGGTGACGCGGGCATTGCCGATTGCGGCTGCGCCACCTCGAAGGCGCCGATGTCGCAGCGAGGGCCCTGCGGTCGGGTCACGCCGCGCTGATCGGCGCCCTGATCGCAGCGCGGGCTGGCCGCGTCGATGGCCGGGCTTCCGGGCAGCAGGGCCATGGTCGCCGTGACGCCAGGAGCGTTCACCTTGAGCGCGTCGAGCATCGGGTCGGTGCTGACCTGATCACCTGTCTGGCGGAACCCGCAGTCGTTCGCGCTCTCGAGGTTGAACCCGGCGGAGGTGACGTTCCCCGGATTGCCGCAGTCGCCGCCGGAGCTGCCGGCCACGATCGTATTGGCCACGTCGAACCTCCCGGCCAGCGAAGCGATGCCGCCGAACAGCTCGGCGCTGTTGCCCGCCAGCGTCACGAAGTCGAGCGAGGTGGTGGCGGCGCTCGCCACCCGAGACGCCGTCGCCGAGCGGCCGGCGGCGGGCGTCCTCGCGGCCGCCTCGGCGGCGAGGATCCTCGGCACCAGGACGCCGAGCCCTTCCGGCCGGCTGTTGGTCCGAGCCGCTGAGACCGGGGTTGGCGCGCCGAAGTCGACCTGGACGATGCCGCCACCCACGGCTGGAGCGTGGCCAACATTGTCCTTGACGGCCGTGTTGCCTGCCACCGTGTCGTTGGCCAGGCTCAGGTGTGCGCCCAGGTTGAAGATGCCGCCGCCCTGCGGGCTCACCTGAGGATCGTTGAGTGCCCGTCCCTTTGCGGTGTTGCCGCTGATTGCGCTCGCTGTTACCGAAAGGCTGGGCACAGGCCCTTCGAACGCTGAGAGCAAAATGCCACCGCCGTGCCCAGG
>DASYBH010000004.1:0-8725 GCA_036500885.1 Candidatus Dormiibacterota bacterium | reverse complement strand
CCGGCGCTGGCCGCAGGTGCTGGTCAACATGCGGGAGCGGCGCAGCCTGCCCGCCGACCAGCAGGTGGCCATCAACGCGCTGCGCCGTCAGTACCGCGACGCGATCGCGTCGACCGTCGAGCGGGGCCGCGCGCTCGGTGTGTTCGCCGTGCCCGACGCCAAGCTCGCGGCCATGGCCATCCTCGACATGGTCAACGGCATGGCCCACTGGTTCCGGCCGGCCGACGCCCGTGACCTGGAGCGGATGGCGGCCCGCTACGGCGACGCGGCGGTCGCCCTCGTCCGCGGGTGGGCGAGCGACGGCGCGCGGGCGCTCCCGGCCGGCTCAGGCGCGCCGGTAGCGCGGGGCGTGGTCGCGGAACTCGCCGACGACGCGCGCTGAGCGAAGCCCGGCGAGGAAGCCGTCCGGTCCGTCGAAGTCGGGCATCTCCAGGTAGGCCGCACCCACCCCTTCCGGGTCGTGGGCGTCCGAGCCGGCGCCGCCCGGCAGCCCGTGATGCCTGGCGACTTCGGCGGCCAGTTCGTTGTCGCGCGCGTCGCGCACCTTGGCGTTGAAGACCTCGACGACGTCGATCGACCCGGCCGCCGCCAGCGTGTCAAGCCAGCGCTCGCCGACGCCGCGGCGGTGCCGGTCCAGCGGATGCGGCGCGTAGACGAGCCCGCCCTGGGCCCGGATGCGGGCGACGACCTCCTCGACCGGCAGCACGTACGGGACACGGTCGGTCAGGAACAGCCCGATCAGCTCTCCGACCGGGGTGCGGACCTCCTCGCCCACGACCACGCGGGCGCCGATGCCGCGCTCCACCGCCCGCCGGGCGCCGTCGAGCGTGTGGTGGTCGGTGACGCACACGACGTCCAGCCCGACGGCGGCGACGCGGCTGGCGAGCTGGTCGAGCGTCGTGCTGGCGTCCCCCGACCAGACGGTGTGGAGCTGGCAGTCGACCCGGACCCAGCCGGGCGGCAGCCGCGCCAGCGTCAGGCCCCGTCCAGCCGGAAGGCCAGGCGGTCGATGCCCATCACGTGGAGGGTAACCGAACGAGCGATCGGTAGTTTGGACCCTTGACACGTCGTCCGTCAGGTGTTGACATGGCGGCATGGTGGGAGAGGAGCACGACAGGGTCCGCGCCGAGGCGGCGGCGTGGCTCCGGGAGCACTGGGACCCCGACCTGCGGGTCCGCGAGTGGTGGGCGCTGCTGGCCGAGTCCGGCTGGGGCTTCCCGACCTGGCCGCGCGAGCGGTTCGGCCGCGGCCTGCGGCCGGAGCAGGCCGGCGCGGTGCGCCAGGCGTTCCTGGAGGTGGGCGCCATCGGGCCGCCGGCGAGCCTCGGCCAGCTCCTGGGCGCCCCGACGCTCCTGGCGCACGGCAGCCCCGAGCTGCAGGACCGCTTCCTGCCCGAGCTCGGGTACGGCCGCGAGTTCTGGTGCCAGTTCTTCTCCGAGCCCGGCGCGGGATCGGACCTCGCCGGCCTGCAGACGCGGGCGGTGCGCGACGGCGACGAGTGGGTGGTCAACGGCCAGAAGGTGTGGACCTCGGGCGCGCAGTACGCGGACCGCGGCCTCCTGGTCGCGCGGACCGACCCCGACGTGCCCAAGCACCAGGGGCTGACGTACTTCGTCATCGACCTGGACCAGCCCGGCGTCGAGGTGCGGCCGCTGCACCAGATGAACGGCGCCCACGGCTTCAACGAGGTCTTCTTCACCGACGCCCGTGTCGGCCAGGACCGCATCGTGGGCCAGCTCGGCGGCGGCTGGGCCGTGGCCGTCACGACGCTGATGTACGAGCGCTACATGAGCTCGCTGCCCAGCGCCCAGCCGGGCTCGCGCCTGGGCATGCTGGAGGCGCGGGCGGGCGACGTCGCCAGCGGCCGGGCCGCCGGCGAGCGCGAATCCGCCGGCACCGGCGCCGTGGCGCAGACGGTGACCGAGGTCGCGCGCTCCCTGGAGCGGGAGGCGGACCCCGTCGTCCGGCAGCGGCTGGCGCAGCTGGCCGGGCTGGAGGAGGTCATCCGCCTCGCCGGGCTCCGCTCGGCGGGCCGCACCGGGCAGAGCCCCGGGTCGGCGGGCTCGGTCCGCAAGGTGGCGCGCTCCAACCTGGCCAGGCTGGGCAGCGACGTCGGGATGGAGGTGCTGGGCGCGCACGGGATGCTGGTCGGCCCGGACACTCCGGGCGGCGGGCGCGTGCAGCGCATGGCCCTGTCCAGCCCGGGCACGTCGATCGCCGGGGGCACGGACGAGATCCAGCGCAACATCATCGGCGAGCGCGTGCTGGGCCTGCCCAAGGAGCCGCGGCTGGACACGGACGTCCCGTTCCGGGACCTGAAGACGGGCACCCAGACCGGTCAGCAGTAGCCGGCCGGCACGGAAGGAGGAGGCGATGGAGCTGGACCTGGGCCCGGAGCTGCGGGCGTTCCGAGAGGAGATGCGCGCCTGGATCGCGGAGCACGCGCCGGCGGGCCTCGACGGCCCGGACCACCCGGCGTGGCCGGAGTGGGAGCGGCGGATGCTGGAGGCGCGCCTGGTCTGTCCGCAGTGGCCGGAGGAGGTCGGCGGCCGCGGCTGGGACGGGGCGCGGGTGGCGATCTTCAACGAGGAGTGCCACCGGGCCGGCGTGGCGCGCGTCACCCGCGGCATGGGCGAGTCCCTGGTCGGGCCGTCCGTCATCGTCCACGGCACCGGCGAGCAGCGCGCCCGCCTCCTGCCGCGCATCATCCAGGGCCTCGACCTCTACTGCCAGGGCTTCTCCGAGCCGGATCACGGCTCCGACCTGGCCGCCGTCGAGACCCGCGGCGAGGTGGTGGGCGACGAGCTCGTCGTCACGGGCCAGAAGGTGTGGACGTCGGGCGCGGACCGGGCCAACGCGATCTTCGTCCTCTGCCGGACCGAGCCCGACGCGCCGCGTTACCGCAACCTCTCGTACGTCCTGCTGCCGATGCGGGACAACGGCATCGAGATCCGCCCGCTGCGCCAGATGTCGGGCGCCACCGGGTTCTTCGAGGTCTTCCTTGACGGGGCCAGGGCGCCGCTGAGCGACGTCATCGGCGGCCTCGGCAGCGGCTGGCGGGTCGCCATGACGACGCTGGGGTTCGAGCGCGGCGGCCGGGCCACGGTGGCCCACCTCGCGTATGAGCGGGAGCTCTGGGAGCTGATCGAGACCGCCCGCCGGTACGGGCGCGACAGGGACCCGATCGTCCGCCAGCAGCTGGCCTGGGCCTACGCGCAGGTGCAGATCATGCGGTTCCAGGGGATGCGGCTGCTGGCCCAGCTCGCGGTCAGGCGCGAGCCGGGGCCGGAGGCATCGCTGACCAAGCTGTTCTGGAGCGAGTACCACCGGCGGCTGGGCGAGATCGCCGTGGACATCACGGGCGCCGACGCGCTGGTCCGGCCCGACGGGCCGGGATACGCGACCGGCCGCTGGCAGGGCGTCTTCCTGTCCAGCCGGGCCGGCACCATCTTCTCCGGCACCAGCGAGATCCAGCGCAACATCATCGCCGAGCGGGCGCTGGGCCTGCCCAGGGAGCCGAAGGCGCCAGCGCGGGCCGAGGAGGTGACCAGTGGGTCTGCTCGAGGATAGGGTCGCGGTCGTCACCGGCGCGGGTCGCGGCATCGGCGCGGGGATCGCGAAGCTCTTCGCGCGCGAGGGGGCCGCGGTCGTCGTCAACGACCTCGGGGTCGAGCTGGACGGCACCGGCCGGGACGTCGGCCCCGCGCAGCAGGTAGTGGATGAGATCCGCGCGGGCGGCGGGCGCGCCGTCGCGAACCCGGCCGACGTCGCCGACCACGCCGCCGCCGAGGGGCTGGTCCGGCAGGCCATCGACGAGTTCGGCCGGCTCGACGTGCTGGTCAACGTCGCCGGGATCCTCCGCGACCGGATGGTCTTCAACATGAGCGCGGAGGACTGGGACGCGGTCGTGCGCGTGCACCTGCGGGGCACGTTCAACACGACGAAGCACGCGGCCGCGTACTGGCGCGAGCTGCGCGACGCCGAGGCGCAGCACCGCCTGATCAACTTCACGTCGGTCTCGGGGCTCCACGGCGCGCCGGGGCAGCCCAACTACGCGGCCGCCAAGATGGGCATCGTCGGCCTGACGTACTCCTGCGCGAACGCGCTCGCCCGCTACGGCGTGACGTCCAACGCGATCTCGCCGGGCGCCGCCACGCGGATGACGGCGTCGGTGCCCGACGACCGGCGGCGAGCGCCGCTGGACGACCTCGAGCGGGCGCCCGAGAACGTGGCGCCGGTCGTCGCCTACCTGGCCAGCGTGCGGTCCGGCTGGCTGAACGGCCAGGTCATCGGCGCCGGCGGGTACCAGGTGTCGCTGTACAACCGGCCGCAGGTCATCCGGCAGGTGGTCTCGGACGGGCCGTGGGACCCGCAGCGACTGTCCGACCTGGTCGAGCGCAGCTTCCGCTCCGCGGTGGAGCCGGGCGGACCGGCGTGAGTTGACCGGGGCGCTCACGTCGCGGGAGCGGCTCCGGCGCTTCTTCTCGCCGGCCAGCATCGCCCTCGTCGGCGCCTCCGACAACTCCGGCTGGGCGCGCAACGTCTACGACAGCCTGCGCGCGGGCGGCTTCGACGGCCGCTTCGTGCCAGTCCACCCCAGGCACCCGACGGCATTCGGCATCCCGACCCGGCCCAGCCTCCGCGACCTCGAGGAGCCGGCGGACCTGGCGTTCGTGCTCGTGCCGACGCACGCCGTGGAAGACGTCGTCCGCGACGCCGCCGCGGCCGGCATCCGCAACGTGGTCGTGCTGGCGGCGGGCTTCGGCGAGCGCGGCGACGACGGACGCGCGCTCGAGCGGCGCCTGGTGGACACCGCGACCGCGCACGGCATCACGCTGCTCGGCCCCAACGGCCTCGGCTTCATCAACGGGCCGGCGCGGGTCGCGCCGTACGGCCTGGTCCTGCACCCGCCGCTGATCGCCGGCCCGGTGGGCGTCGTGCTGCAGAGCGGCGCCCTGGCGAGCGCGGTGCTCGCGTTCGGCCGCGCCCACGCCATCGGGTTCAGCCTGCTGATCTCGATGGGCAACGAGGCGATGGTCACGACGGCGGACGTCCTCGACTACCTGATCGAGGACGACGCGACGCGCGTGATCGCCCTGTTCCTCGAGGAGATCCGCCAGTGGGAACGGTTCGCCGCGCTCGCCCGCCGGGCGCTGGACGCCGGCAAGCCGATCGTGGCGCTGAAGGTCGGGCGCAGCCCGACCGGCCAGCGGACGGCCCTGGCCCACACGGGCGCGGTCGCCGGGGACGATGCCGTGGTGGACGCCGCCCTGCGCCAGCTCGGCGTGATCCGGGTGCGCAGCCTGGAGGAGCTGCTGGTCACGGCCGGGCTGCTCGGCCACACGCCGCCGCTCGGGGGCCGGCGCATGGGCGTGGTGACGGCCTCGGGCGGCGCGTGCGACATCATCGCGGACCGCGCCCACGAGGAGGGCATCGAGATCCCCGAGTTCGGGCCGGGCACCGTGGCGGCGCTGGAGGCCGCGCTGCCGCCGTTCACGAGCCCCCAGAACCCGGTGGACGTCACCGGGTACGGGCTGGCCAACCAGGCGGGCGGCGCGGTCAGCCCGATCGTGGCGGCGCTGGAGGCGGTGACCCGCGATCCCAACGTCGACTTCGTGCTCAACCTCGGGATCGTGGTCCCGCCCGGCCGGCCGGCGGATCCCGCGCTTCTGGAGCAGCGGCTCGACGGGCAGGCGGCCCTCATCGCCTCGTCGCCGGTCCCGGTCGTGGCCGCGAACACGACGTGCACCGATCTCGGCGAGTACGCGCGCGACCTGCTGCTGCCGCGACGGCTGCACCTGCTGGCCGGGCTCGAGCTCGCCCTGACCGCGATCGGCCACGCGCTGCGCTGGCAGGAGCGGCGGGCGCGCCGCCCGGCCACTCCCGCGCGCGACCGTACGGAGGTCCTGACGCGAGACTGGGTCCGGCGGCAGCCCGCCGGGGTGTGGCCGGAGACGGCCGGCCGCCGCCTGCTGGCGCTGACCGGCGTGCCGATGGTGCCCGCGGAGCTGGCGTGCTCCGCCGAGGAGGCGGTGGCCGCCGCCGCGCGCGCCGGCTACCCGGTCGCCATGAAGATCTGCGGCGGCGGCATCGCCCACAAGTCCGACGCCGGGGGCGTCGCGCTGGACGTGTCGTCGGCGACGGCCGTGCGCCGCGCGTACCCGCGCGTGCGCCGGGCCGCGGCCGGGCTGCCGGACGCCGTCGTGGACGGGGTCCTGATCTCGCCGATGCGGGCGGGCGGGATCGAGCTGCTGGCCGGCGTCACGATGGACGCCACGGTCGGCCCGGTGCTGGCGGTCGGGCTGGGGGGCATCTGGGTCGAGGCGCTGCGCGACGTGGCGCTGCGGGTGCTGCCGATCGACCGCGTGGACGCGCTCGACATGCTCGGAGAGCTGAGGGCGGCGGCGCTGCTGCGCGGTGCGCGCGGCACGGCGCCGGTGGACCTGGACCGCGTCGCGGACGTCCTGCTGCGCGTCGCCGAGGCGGCCGCGCTGGTGGGGCCGTCGCTCCGGGCGCTGGAGGTCAACCCCCTGTGGTGCGGCGGCGACCGCATCGAGGGACTGGACGTGCTCGTCGTCACGGAAGGGAGATGAGTGAGATGCCGACGGAGATGGTGTTCAGCGACGAGCAGGAGGAGCTGCGCGGCTCGGTCCGGCGATTCTGCGAGAGCAGGTCGCCGTCGGCCGAGGTGCGCCGTCTGATGGAGACCGCGGAGGGCTACAGCCCGCCGGTCTGGAGGCAGATGGCCGAGCAGCTGGGGCTCCAGGGCATGGCGATCCCCGAGCGCCACGGGGGCATGGGATTCGGCCCGGTCGAGCTGGCGATCGTGCTCGAGGAGATGGGGCGGGCGCTGCTGTGCGCGCCGTACTTCTCGACAGTGGCCATGGCCGCGAACGCGCTCCTCTGCTCGGGCGACGAGGACGCCTGCGCCGCGTACCTGCCGGCCATCGCGGCCGGCGAGACGATCGCGACGCTGGCGCTGGCCGAGGATGCCGGCCGCTGGGACGAGGACGGCGTGACGCTCACCGCGGAGCGGTCGGGCGACGGGTGGGCCCTGGACGGCCACAAGTCGTTCGTGCTCGACGGCGGCGTCGCGACCCTGGTGCTGGTGGCGGCCCGCACGTGGTCCGGGGTCTCCCTCTTCGCCGTCGACGGCGGGGCCGAGGGGCTGACCAGGACGACGCTGCCGGCGCTCGACCAGACGCGCAAGCTGGCCCGGCTGGAGTTCGCGCGCACGCCGGCGCGGCTGGTCGGCGGCGAGGGCGCGGCCTCGCCGGGCCTGGCGCGGACGCTCGACCTGGCCGCGATCGCGCTCGGCGCCGAGCAGGTCGGGGGCGCGCAGCGCTGCCTGGACATGAGCGTCGAGTACGCCAAGGTGCGCTACCAGTTCGGGCGGCCGATCGGCAGCTTCCAGGCGATCAAGCACCGCTGCGCGGACATGCTCCTCGAGGTGGAGTCGGCCCGCGCGGCGGCCCAGTACGCGGCCTGGGCCGCGGCCGAGGACTCGCCGGAGGTGCCCGCCGTCGCCAGCCTGGTCAAGGCCACCTGCTCGGAGGCCTACTTCCGCGCCGCGGCCGAGAACATCCAGATCCACGGCGGCATCGGGTTCACGTGGGAGCACGACGCGCACCTCTACTTCAAGCGAGCGAAGTCCAGCCAGCTGTTCCTGGGCGACGCGGTCTACCACCGCGAGCGCCTGGCGCAGCGCATCGGGGTGTAGCAGGGTCGTGCAGCACGGAGAGATGACGATGGGCTCAGCGCTGGCAGGCAGGGTGGCGATCGTGACGGGCGCCAGCCGCGGCATCGGAGCCGAGATCGCCCGACGGTTCGCGGCCGAGGGCGCCGTCGTGGCGGCCGCGGCAAGGACGGTGGACCCGGCCCCGGGCCGGCTGCCGGGGACGATCACGGAGACGGTCGAGGCGATCCGGGCCGCCGGCGGCCGGGCCGTCGCCGTGCCGGTGGACCTGTCGCGGCCCGGCGACCGCGAGCGGCTGGTCGCGGAGGCGGAGCGCCAGCTCGGGCCGGTGGACGTCCTGGTCAACAACGCCGCCGTCACGTACTTCACGCCGGCGACGGAGTTCGATCCGCGGCGCTACGACCTCATGTTCGAGGTCCAGGTGAAGGCGGCGCTCCACCTCGCCCAGCTCGTGCTGCCGGGGATGCGCCAGCGGGGCAGGGGGTGGATCCTGAACGTCTCCTCCCGCGCCGCGCTGCACCCCCAGATCCCACCGTCGGGACGGGCCGCCAGCGGCGCCGGGACCGTCTACGGCATGTGCAAGGCCGCGCTCGAGCGCCTCAGCACCGGCCTCGCGGCGGAGGTCCACGGGTCGGGGGTCATGGTCAACGCGCTGTCCCCGTCCAGGGTCGTGCCCACGCCGGGCACGGTGTTCCACCACCTGACGACCGTGGACGACCCCGATGCCGAGCCGCCGGCGGTGATGGCTGCCGCGGCGCTGGCGCTGTGCGGCGGCCACGGCGCCCCGCTGACGGGCCGCATCGCGTACTCGCAGGAGCTGCTCGGCGAGCTCGGCCAAAGCTGAAGATCCCACCTCGCGGGGGAGGTGGGTCCGCCAGGGCAAGTGGTGGGCAAGTGGCCATGAGAGAAGGCCGAAGGACCCGGCGTGGAGGCCTGATGCGTCTGGGTGGGACGTGACCCTCGGTCCTCGCCGAGCCGGGATGGTCCTCATGCACACGGCCTTCGGCGGCTCGCGCGTCGTGGACATGC
>DASYBH010000003.1:0-9149 GCA_036500885.1 Candidatus Dormiibacterota bacterium | reverse complement strand
CGTCCGGATCGAGCTGATCGACCACCCGGAGCTGCCGGCCCTCGGCGCGGGCGAGGCGACCATCTCGGTCATCTCGGGAGCGCTCGGCAACGCGATCTTCGACGCGACAGGCAGGCGGCTGCGCCAGCTGCCGTTCACGGCCGACCGGGTGAAGGCAGCGCTGTAGGGCGGCGTTGGGTGAGTGCTGTTCGGGCGGTCGATTGGCTGAATGAGTTGCGGCACGGAGCCACGAAGGACACGAAGACGCACGAAGGACTAGGGGATCTGGGGATCGGGCTAGAGCGCTGAGGCTGACCTCGAGGCCCTTCGTGCGTCTTTGTGCTCTTGGTGCCTTCGTGCTTCAGAGCAATTCGGAATCATTCGTCAGCTTCCGTTTGCGTGCGCGCCAGGGCGAGCATCGCGGCGCGCCACGGGGCGTCCTGGAGCGGGTCGGCGGGCGGTGGGCCGCTGGCCCAGGCGCCGACGTGCTCGGCCGCGAGCGGGCGCGACTCCGCCCATGTGGCGGAGAGCTGGCGGAGCTGCTCGCGCAGCAGCGTTCGCGCGGGCGGCCGGTCGAGCAGCTGCGCCAGCCACGTGGCGGCGCGCTCGTCGAGGTCGCCCAGCGCTCGACCGGGCACCGGGAAGTTGGCGACGTACGTCCGCGCGTGGCCTATCGCCTCGGGGACGTCGACCTCGGCCAGTGGCAGGAGGCCCAGCGCCAGGGCCGCGAGGAACCGCTCGGTGTCGGCATCCTCACTGCCCAGCTCGCCCTCGAGCGCGTCGGCGAGCTCGTCGATCCACGCGGGGAGCTGATCCTCCGACGCAGCGCCGGGCACCCTAGCTCGCCGAAGCTTCCGCCTCTCTGGACCTCCGCTCGTTGCGCTGGTCGCGGAGCGGCATGAACGAGCGGACCTGCGGCACGTGGTCGAAGTTGTACGGCGGGGGCGGCGAGCTGGTCGCCCACTCCAGGGTGTTGCCCTCCCACGGGTCGTCGCCCGCGACCTCGCCATTCCGCCAGCTCGTGACGACGTTGATGATGAAGAGCAGCACCGACAGGGCGACCAGGAACGACGCCACCGTGATGAACGCGTTGGTCGCGCCCCAGCCCTCCTCACCGAAGCCGCCGGGGTAGGTCGCGATGCGGCGCGGCATGCCCTCCAGGCCGAGCGTGTGCATGACCAGGAAGGTCGCGTTGAAGCCGATGAGCACCGTCCAGAAGTGCCACTCGCCGAGGGTCTCGTTCAGCTTGCGCCCGGTGATCTTCGGGAACCAGTAATAGAAGCCGGCGAAGATCGTCATGACGCTGCCGCCGAACAGCACGTAGTGGAGGTGGGCGACGACGTAGTAGGACTGGTGGAGCTGCGTGTCGACCGGCACCGCGCTCAGGTAGATGCCGGTGATGCCGCCGATCAGGAACGTCGCCATGAAGCCGAAGGCGAACTTCATCGGCAGGGTGAAGTCGATGGAGCCCTTCCATGCCGTGGCGATCCAGTTGAAGAACTTGATGCCGGTCGGCACGGCGATCAGCATCGTCATGATCATGAAGAAGGTCTCGACGTAGATGTTCATGCCCACCGTGAACATGTGGTGGGCCCACACCGCCATCGAGAGGAAGACGATCCCGAACAGCGCCGCGACCATCGTCCCGTAGCCGAAGATCGGCTTCCTGGCGAAGACCGGGATGATCTCCGAGATCAGGCCGAACCCGGGCAGGATCATGATGTAGACCTCGGGGTGCCCGAAGAACCAGAAGAGGTGCTGGTACAGCACGGGCCGGCCCTGCGTGGTGAAGAAGTTGGTGGCGAACTGCCGGTCGAACTCCAGCAGGATCAGCGCCGCGGCCAGCGGGGCGCCCACGATCAGCAGCAGGATCGACGTCGAGATCTGCGCCCACACGAACAGCGGCAGCCGCGTGAGCCGCATGCCGGGGGCCCGCAGGGCCACGATCGTCGTCAGGAAGTTGGTGGAGGCCATGATGCCGCTGATCGCCCAGACGATCAGGCTCAGGGCCCACAGGTCGACCCCCAGGCCCGGGTTGAACTGGCGCGTGGTCAGGGGGGCGTAGCCCGTCCAGCCGGCGTTCAGGGCGCCGCCGGTGAAGAAGCCGGAGTAATAGATGATGATCGAGACCGGGATCATCCAGAACCCGAGCAGGTTCAGGCGGGGGAAGGCCATGTCCCTCGCGCCCACCATGAGCGGCACGAAGTAGTTGGCGATGCCGGTCATGAAGATCGTGACGAAGAAGAAGATCATCGTCGTGCCGTGAGCCGAGATGAGCTGGTTGTACGTCTCGGCGTCGACGACGTGGGCGTTGGGCGTGGTGAGCTGCAGCCTGATGATCAGGGCGAAGAGCCCGCCGACCACGAACGACAGGATGCCCGTCGTCATGTACATGATCCCGATCAGCTTGTGGTCGGTCGTGGTCAGCCACAGGCTGATCGGCTTCCAGAAGGTGTCGTCGTAGCTCTTCGGTCGCGGCGGCGCGAGTGTTGCCATGGGCTCAGTGACTCCTAGCTGCTCGGCGACGGGCTGGGCCGCACGCTCGCGGACGGGCTGGGCGAGGGACTCGCCGAGGCTCTCGGGGACGGGCCGGGCGATCCGGCCGGCGGGCTCGGTGACGGCGCCTGCGCCGCCTGCTGCTGGGCCGCCCAGGTGTTGAAGTCGCTCGGGCTGACCGCCTTCACGAGCAGCTGCATCGTGGAGTGGCCGCTGCCGCAGAGCTCGGTGCACTCGCCGCGCCATTCGCCCGGCTGGTCGATCTTGAACCACGTGTAGTTGTCGTAGCCGGGCACCAGGTCGGTCTTGCCCGAGATGTCCGGCACCCAGAAGCCGTGGATCACGTCCTCCGAGTTCAGCTTGAGGCGGACCAGCTTGCCGGTCGGCACCACCAGCGGGTTCGCGTTCAGGCCGTCCGAGGTGATCGCGAAGCCCTGGGGATACGCGAACGTCCATCCGAACTGGTGGCCGGAGACGTCGACCTGCATGTCCGTCGCCGCGTCCGCCGGACGCTGGAAGTCCCGCTGCAGCTCGAAGAACGAGACGGTGCCGATCGCGACCATCAACAGCAGCGGGACGACCGTCCAGATGATCTCCAGCCGCCCGTTGCCGTGCCACTGCGGCGGCTTGTAGTCGGGGCCGAGACGCCGGCGGCGGTCCCTGATGACGATCGTCAGCAGCAGCCCCTCGACGAGGGCGAAGACGATGAGGGCGGGGATGGAGATCCCCAGATAGAGGTTGTAGATGTTGCGCCCATTCGGCGACACGCCGGCGGGTGGCAGCGGGTTGAGACCCGATGCGGCCAGCGCGGTGCCGGGAAGGAGGGCGATCATGACCAGCGGCGCCGCGAGCAGCAGGCGCCGCAGCACGGGGCTGCTGCGGTAGCTCACGCGCTCAGTATAGAAATCCGCCGATCTCGGCATTGCCCGGGTCGGGATGCGGGCGTGGATGACATGCCGACTCTGGCGGGGAGATAAAATCGGCGCCGTGGTGCGATCGACACGACCTCGTTTCGTGGACACCGGGAATCCAGCGCTGGCTGTCGATTGCCCAAGTTGTGGGCTTCTGACCCCGCGGTTCCTGCCCTACTGCCGGAACTGCGGGTTCGCACTCTGGCCCAGTCGGGCCGTCGCGGGCGCGGCGTTCCACGGGTGGCAGCGGGCGGACCCGGCGCGGGCCGCCGCCCGGCCGTTCGACATGGAGCTCCCGCCGATGGATCTGGCGGCGCCCGTCGTCGACTACGAGGAGCGCGCGCACCGCCTGGGCATCCACCTCTTTCCTCCCAGCAGCTATCCGTTCGTGATCTGCGTCGGCTTCCTCTTCCTCGGTCTGGCCGCGGTGCCGTTCCCGGCCGTCGCCCGCCTGGTGCTGCTCGTCCTCGGCCTGGTGGTGTTCCTGGCCGGCGTCGTCGGGTGGGTGGTGCTGGAGGACGTCCGCATGTACGAGGACGTGGTGAGCCACGAGGGTGGTGAGGCCCACGAGGTCGCGGGGCATCCCGCGGAGGAGCAGGGGGGACACTAGTGGCAGTCGACGTTCGAGCCCAGCCGCAGCGCCGCCGCTACCCGGGCCTGGACCCGGCCATGATGGGGATGTACATCTTCCTCGCCTCCGAGGTGATGTTCTTCGGAAGCATGTTCGCGATGTACTTCTACCTGTTCGGGTCGCACCCGTTCAGCTGGCCGCCGCCGAACACGCTGCCCGTCAACTGGTGGCCGATCCCCTTCTTCAACACGATCATCCTGCTCTCCAGCGGCGTGACCTGCCACTTCGCCCTCGAGGCGATCTCCCACGATCGCCGGCGCACCTTCTTCGCGCTGCTGATCGCGACGATCATCCTGGGCACGCTGTTCGAGGCGGGCCAGGTCTGGGAGTTCACGCACGCGCAGATCAAGTTCAGCGGGCCGAACCAGTTCGGGAGCGCCTTCTTCACGATGACCGGGTTCCACGGCGCCCACGTCGCCGGCGGCCTGATCTTCCTGCTCCTGATGCTGGGCCGCGCCCTCAAGGGCCACTTCAACTCCGAGCATCACGTCGGCTTCGCCGCCGCGACGCTGTACTGGCACTTCGTCGATGTGGTGTGGGTCTTCCTGTTCGGGATCCTGTACCTGGCCGTCACGGCGGTGTAACCATGCGCACGCTCCTGCTCGTCACCGCCCTGGCCGCCATGCTCGGCGCTGCCGTGGGCTGTGGCGGTTCGCGGGGCGGCGCCGCGAAGCCGGCCGGCTCCATCCAGGTCACCATGACGGAGTACCGGTTCGACCCGTCGTCGATCAGCGTCAAGCCGGGGAGGGCCACCTTCTTCCTCGTCAACTCCGGCGCCGTGGCGCACGACATGGTGGTCCTGGCGCCGGACGGCAGGCGGCTGGCGTCCAGCGAGCTCGTCCAGGGCGGCAACAGCAGCGTCTTCACGATCGACGACCTCCCGGCCGGCTCCTACCGGATCATCTGCGACCAGCCCGGGCACGAGGCGGCCGGCATGAAGGGGACATTGTCCGCCGCCTGAGCGTGACAAGTGTCCCGGTTAGGGCGTTTCATATTGCCAGGGGAGTGGGCAAGTCTCAATCCGGTCAAACAATGGTGGAGTTCGCCCTGGTGGTGGGAGCGTTCCTGCTGGTCACCTTTGCGGCGGTGTCCGCGGCGTTCCATTCGATCCAGCGCGCCATGGCCGAGACGGCCGCCGCCGCCGGCGTCCAGATGGCGGCCCGCGGCTCGCCGGCCACCGGCGGCTCGAAGGCCGATCCGAACACGCCGTACCTCGCCGGGGGCTTCGCGCCCACCCAGAAGCTCCTGCAGAGCGTGATGTTCGGAACGGCGATCGACCAGGTGCCGCCCGGCCAGCAGTGCGGCGCGATGAACCAGATCAGCGACTCCCACATCCAGGTCTGCAACTATCAGGACGGCAACCTGGTCGCCGAGACCGTCCGCGGTCACCCCAGCTTCCCGATCCCCTGGATCACGCAGTACCTGCCCTGGAGCATCGACGTCACGGTCGAGATGCACCAGGTGAGCTTCCAGGCATGAGGAGGCCCGGCTCCGGCCAGGCGCTGGTCGAGACGGCGGTGACCATGCCCGTCCTGGTGGCGCTCTTCTTCGGCTTCGTCGCCGCCGGCGTGGCGGCGCAGGGGTACGTCGACCTGAACACGGCGGTGTACCTGGCGGCCGCCTCCAACGTCACGGCCCCCGCCGACCTGGCCATGGACGGGTCCGGACAGGCCGGGATGATGGCAAACCAGTACGCCTACGACACCTTCGACCGGACCGTGGCTCACGACTCGCTCCTGGTCGGCAAGGGCCGCAGCTGCAGCGGCGACTACACGGCCGGTGGACAGATCACCTGCCAGGGCTCGGCGGTCCTCCAGTTCTCGCGGACGCCCCTGTCCATCGTGATCCCGTTCGACCCGACGATCTCGGCGCAGGCCTCAGCGGTCCGGTCGCCCTATCGCTCGGTGCTCCCGTGAGAGCCCAGCGGGGCCAGACCCTGATCATGTTCGCGATCACGATGACCTTCCTCTTCCTCGGACTGGTGGCGCTGGTCGGCGACGCGGACACCCTGATGGTCCGCTACAGCCAGGTCAACTCGGAGGCGCTGCTGGGCGCCCAGTCGGGCGCCACGGCCATCGACGTGAACGCGTTCTACGTCGGGACGCACAAGCTCGACCCGCAGCTGGCGCAGTCGCGGTGCGAGTCGATCGCATTGCCCGGCGGCAACGCCGCGACGCACAACGTGAGCTGCGCCATGGCCGGCCAGAACGCCGTGACGGCCACGGTATACATGGACGTGACGCTGCCGATCCCGCTGTTCATGACCACCGCCAGGGTCCAGTCGGTCCGGACGGCGCAAGCGGTGTTCGGTCAGGCGCGGGGCGCGCCCTGAGGACGCGGGAACCGTGAGGAGGGAGGGCTGAATGTCTCGGAACGTCCTGATCGCGATCCTCGGGATGGTCCTGTTCGTGGTCGTCGCCGGCGCCATGTACCTGGAGATCGCCGTCTCCGCGGGGGCAACCGACCAGGTCTGGGAGGTCACCCGTCCGGTGAACTCCGGCGACACCCTGAACCAGGACAGCGTCCGCCGGACGCGGGTCCCGCACTCCGGCGACAACCTGGACTACTTCACCGCCAATCTCACCGGGAGCTCGCGGGCCGCGCACGACATGTCGGCCGGGACGCTCCTGTTCCGGAACGACGTGCTCCAGTCCGACCTCGCGCTGGTCAACCTCACGCTCAAGACGCCTCCCCAGCTCGCGCACGGGCAGACGATCGACGTGTACCTCCAGGTCGGCAGCCAGACGATGCTCGTCGGCCGGCGCCTGGTGGTCGACCAGATCACCGGCACGAACGCCGCGGTGTGGGTGCCGGCCGCCGACGAGCCGGCGTGGGTCACGGTCCAGGCCGGCAACGGCGCGTTGTTCGCCGCCCGTAGCACCGGCGTCGGCGTTCCCCAGACCCGCGGCCAGAGGATGGACGACGCCATCGCCACCCTCACCGGTGGCAGCGCGGTCGGCCCGGGCGCCGGGCCCGCGACGTCGCCGTCGCCGTCGCCGACGCCCACACCGAAGAAGCCATGAGCTACGTCCTGGCGTTCTATGGCGTCAAGGACGGGCAGGGGGTGACGACCACCGCCCTGTCCGTGGCGGACGAGCTGGCCCGCCGGCACACCGTCCTCTTCGTGGACGCGGACATGTCGGGCACCGGCACCGCCGTCGACGCCCTCCAGCTGGACGCGTCCGGCCGGGGTATGAACAACCTGATCGGCGCCAGGGCGATCACCGCACGCGACCTCCTCAACCAGACCGTCCAGGTCCCGCACAACCGCAACCTGGGCCTGGTTCCGGGCCTGAACGCCGTCTGCGGCAGCGCCGTGGCCCGGCTGGTCGGCCAGTTCCAGGAGGGCCAGGCGCTCAACGTCCCTGGTGTGGAGTTCGTGATCGTCGACTTCGGCGCCCTCGCCCATCCCGAGCTGCGCTCGCTTCGGCAGTCGGCGGCGGCGATCGCCTCTGCCGCGCACCGGGTGTTCACTGTCGTGCGCGACGACCCCACGCTGATCGCCCGTGCGGTGCTGGTGCTCAAGGCGGCGCTGCCGCCGAAGACGGAGCTGCTGCTGGCCGAGAGCCGCCGCGGCCAGCTCCGCAAGCACGTGCAGGAGGTGCTGCGGCTCAGGCTGCCCGAGCTGGCGGTCGCGGCCACCGTGCCATGGGACCCGGGCAGGGCCCAGCAGGCGCTGGACTCCGGCAAGCCGCTGGTGCTGTCCGGCGTGGTCCGCCAGCTCCAGCTGGCCGAGCAGGCCGAGCCGGTGCTGGCCCAGGTGCGGTCGGCCGCCGCGGGGAGGCCCGCATAGAGATGGAGGCCTACGTCCAGCGCGGGACCATGGACCTGGCGCCGCAGCTGACCTACCAGAACCTGTCCGTCATACCGTGGCCGGACGTGGACGGCGACGTCTACGAGACGTGCCGGACGCTGGCCGACCACCTCGATCGCTACCGCCAGCTCCACGACGTCACGCCGTCGGTGATGGAGGAGGAGTCGCTGCCGGACACGGTCAACGACCTGATCGACCAGGCGGTGGACCGGCCGGTCGAGTTCGGCCTGAACAAGGCGGTGGCCGACGACATCGTCGAGTCGCCCGCCGTCAGGGACCGGGTGGCCAGGGGCACCAGGGTGCTGGCCTCCCGACTGTACCCGCTCTCGCGTCTCCTCTACCTGGAGGAGGGCATCGAGGAGATCTACGTCTACCGCTGGGACAAGTGGGTCGTGCAGGGGAGCGGCAGCAAGGCGCAGCTCGCCGGCCAGGGCAACCCGTTCACCAGCGACGAGGAGTGGCTGAACTTCTTCAAGGAGAAGGTGATCACCCTGCCGGGCAGCACCGGCCAGAAGATGCTGAGCCAGGGCCGGCCGACGGCCGAGGTGAACATCGGCGGCCTGATGCGCCTCGCGCTGCTCCAGGCGCCGGCCATCTCGGGGCCGACGAACGTGATCGCCACCATCCGCATCCAGGGCGCGGCCAGGGTCCGGTCGCTGGACGACTACGTCAACCAGGGCGCGATGCCCCGCGGCCTCGCGGAGTTCCTGCTGGCGTGTGTCCTGGGCAAGGCGAACATCATGCTGTCGGGCGGCACCGGGAGCGGCAAGACGACGCTGCTGCGGGTGCTGGCCGCGTCGATCCCGTGGGACGAGCAGCTCGCCGTGCTGGAGGACAGCGCGGAGCTGCACCTCGAGAACGACCGCGGCGACGGCCTGGCCTGGCACCCGTACGTGCAGAGCGTCAACACGGTGGAGGCGGTGCTCAGGGGCGAGCCCGGCATCACCATGCGCGACCTGGTCAAGCTGGCGCTGCGGCTCCGGCCGGACCGCATCCTGCTGGGCGAGGCCCGCGACGCGTCGATGGCCGACGTCTGCCTGGCGGCCTCGACCGGCCACGACGGCTCCATGGTCACGCTGCACGCGGACGACGCCGAGGAGGCCATCCGGCGTGCCGCTGAGTACGTGATGATGTCGCCGGACTTCATCGGCAGCGCCAACGCGGAGAACATGGCGCTGCGTCGCGTGCACCAGGCGTTCGACGTGACGGTGCACCTGCGCCAGTTCCGCGGGACGCGGCGGCTGACCGGCGTCGTGGCCATGGGCGACGGGGTCGGGGACCGGCGCTGGGTGTACGGGACGACGCCGGACGGCCGGCT
>DASYBH010000002.1:0-5516 GCA_036500885.1 Candidatus Dormiibacterota bacterium | reverse complement strand
CTCCCCCCTCTCCCGGCAGCGCTACCGCCTGGTGCCCGCGTGACGCGGATGGTGGACCCGCCGATGCCGATCGAGGTGGAGCTCGACGACGAGAGCCGCCCCCGGCACATCGAGGGGATGCCCCTGGTCGGCCCCGTCCGCCCCGTCCTGCGCTGGATCGTCGAGGTGGACTGGTGGAGCCAGCCGGTCTCCCGCGAGTACTGGCGCGTGCTGCTGCTCGACCGGCTCCTGTGCGAGATCTACCGGGACCGCGAGGCGGACACCTGGTTCGTGGAACGGGTCTACGACTGATGAATCTTGGCTTACAGAACACTTGTTCGCTAAGATTCTCAGGTGGCCGTAGAGTACGCCGAGCTGCACTGCCACTCGAACTTCTCCTTTCTGGAGGGCGCCTCCCACCCCGTGGAGCTGGCGCTCCAGGCGAAGGAGCTGGGCCTGCGCGCCCTCGCCATCACCGACACCGGCGGGGTGTACGGCGCGGTCCGCTTCCTTCGGGCCTGCAAAGCCGCCGGCGTGCACCCGGTGATCGGCGCCACCCTGGAGACGGACGGCCGGGACCTGGTCCTGCTCGCCCGCAGCCGGCGCGGCTACTCGAACCTGACGCGCCTGCTCAGCCTGGCGCATCGCGACCAGCCCAAGGGTGAGGCCCGCACCACCCTGGAGACGCTCGCCGCGCACCGCACCGACCTCCACTGCCTGACCGCGACCGGCGACCACACCTGGCTCGCCCGCCTCCAGGACGCGCTCGGCCGTGACCATGTCTTCGTCGAGCTGCACAACCACCTCCGGCCCGAGGACCCCTGGATGCTGGAGCGCCGGGCCGAGCTGGCGAAGCGGCTGAGCGCGGAGACCGTCGCCACCAACCACGTCCGCTACCATCACCGCCGCCGCCGTCCCCTTCACGACGTGCTCACCGCCGTCCGGCATCGCGCCACGCTGGAGGAGGTCCGCCACCTGCTGCCCTCGAACTCGGAGCAGGTGCTGAAGGGCCCGGGCGAGATGGCCGCTCTCTTCCCCGACCACCCCGACGCGGTGTCCAGGAGCCTCGAGCTCGCCCTGTCCTGCGACGTGGACCTGGACCTCCGCGACGTGCGCTTCCCCGGCTTCCAGGTGCCGGAGGGTGAGACGCCCTTCAGCCACCTCTACCGCCTCGTTCAGGAGGGCGCCCAGCGCCGGTACCACCCGATCACGCCGGACGTGGCGCGCCGCCTGCAGCGCGAGCTGGACGTGATCGAGAAGACCGGCCTGGCCGAGTTCTTCCTCATCAACTGGGACCTGATGCGGTTCGCCCGCGAGCACGGCGTGCCCGGCCAGGGCCGGGGCTCGGCCGCCGACTCGATCGTCGCCTACGTGCTGGGCATCACCCGTGTCGACCCGATCGAGCACAACCTGCTGTTCGAGCGCTTCCTCCACGAGGGCATGACCACCACCCCCGACATCGACATCGACTTCTCGACGGAGCACCGCGAGCAGGTGATCCAGTACGTGTACGACAAGTACGGCTGGGAGCGGACCGGGATGGTCTGCAACGTGGTCACCTTCCGGCCCCGGATGGCCATCCGGCAGGTCGGCAAGGCCCTTGGCTTTCCGCCCGACCTGATCGACCGGCTGGCCCGCGGCGTCGACCGCTGGTTCGCGGGGGCGGCCGAGGCCAATGCCGACATGGCGGCCGAGGCGCCGGAGCGGATGGACTCGACGCTGTGGCGCCACTTCCTGCGCCTGGTCGAGGAGGTGCAGGGCTTTCCCCGCCACCTCTCCATTCACGTGGGCGGGATGCTGGTCACCGGCCAGCCGCTGGTGGACGTGGTCCCCGTCGAGCCCGCGCGGATGCCCGGCCGCGTGGTCGTCCAGTTCAACAAGGACGACATCGAGGACCTCGGCCTGATCAAGATGGACATGCTCGGCCTGCGCACGCTCTCGGTGGTGGCCGAGACGCTGGAGCTGGCGGAGCGCTCGACCGGCTCACGGCCCGACCTGGACGCCCTTCCACTCGATGACCCGGCGGTCTACGAGATGTGCTCGGCCGCCGACACGATCGGCGTCTTCCAGATCGAGTCCCGGGCCCAGATGATGACCCTCCCCCGCACCAGGCCCCGGGTGTTCAACGACCTGGTGGTGGAGGTCGCGATCATCCGCCCCGGCCCCATCCAGGGCAACGCCGTCCACCCGTACATCCGCCGCAAGCAGGGGCGGGAGAAGCCCCACTACGCTCACCCCAAGCTGCGGCCGATCCTGGAGGACACGCTGGGCGTGATCCTCTACCAGGAGCAGATCATCCAGATCGCGATGGACGTGGCCGGCATGGACGCCTCCGGCGCCGACCGCTTCCGCCGGGCGATGACCCGCAAGCTGCCCTCCGCCGAGCTGACGGCGCTGAAGGCCGACTTCATCGACGGCTGCCGGAGCCAGGACGTGCCCGAGGAGATCGCGGGCCCGCTCTTCCGGTCGGTCGAGGGCTTCGCGGTCTACGGCTTCTGCCGCTCCCACGCGGCCGCGTTCGCGCGCACCAGCTACGAGACGGCCTGGCTCAAGCTCCATTTCCCGGCCGAGTTCACCTGCGGGCTGCTGAACAACCAGCCGATGGGCTTCTACCACCCGAGCGTGCTGGTCGAGGACGCCAAGCGCCACGGCCTGACCGTGCTGCCGGTCGACGTCAACGCCTCGGCGGTGCGCTGCCTGCCCGTGGGTGCGGACCACAGGTCGCTCCGCGTCGGCCTCAACTACGTCCGCGACCTGGGCGAGCCGGGGCGGCTCGCCATCGTGGCGGAGCGCGAGCGGACCGGCGCCTACCGCTCGTTCGACGACTTCCTGGAGCGGCTGCGGGGAGCGCCGGTCAGCGCGAGGGCCATCCGCAACCTGGTCATGGTCGGCGCCTTCGACGCGTTCGGCACGCAGCGGCGCGAGCTGCTCTGGGGCTGGCAGGAGCGGTGGGACGGGCGCGGGCTGGGCCGCCGGGTGCCGGCCCAGTCGGAGCTTCGGCTGCCCAGCCGGTCACCGCGGCTGCCAGGTCTGACCGAGCTGGAGACGACCCGCCTCGAGTACCGGATCTCCGACGTCTCGACCGGCCGCCACATGATCCACTTCTACCGTGACCGCCTGCGGTCCCTGGGTGCGCTGCGCAGCTCGGAGGCGCTGCGGCAGCCGGCCGGCCGGGAGATCCGGGTGGCGGGCCTGGTCATCACGCGGCAGGCGCCGGCGACGGCCAACCGCATCCGTTTCTTCACGCTGGAGGATGAGGAGGGTCACGTCAACGTGACGATCAAGCCGGAGGTGTACCAGCGCTTCCGGCGCGAGAGCGCCCACCCGGTGCTGGTGATCGACGGCGTGGTCCAGAGCCTCGACCACGTGTGGTCCCTGCTGGCGACGGCGATCGCCCCGCTGGAGGGCACCCCCTCCGACGACTCCCGCTCGCACAACTACCATTGAGTCGTGCGGCGCGGGGTGTCCAGCGGCGGCAGCGCGGGCGGAGGCGGCTTCTGAGTCCTCCGCTGGTGCTGGTGTCCGGGCCGCCCGGCTCCGGCAAGACCACCATCGCCGTCCCGCTGGCCAGCGCGCTCGGCCTGCCGCTGCTGGCCAAGGACACCGTCAAGGAGGCGCTGATGGACAGCCTCGGCGCCGGCACCCTGGAGCGGTCGCGCGAGCTGGGCCGCGCCGCGTTCGCCGTCCTCTTCGCGGTGGCCCGCTCCCATCTCGACGCGGGCGCCGGGCTCGTGCTCGAGGCGAACTTCGCGCGGGGCGTGTCCGAGGGCGACCTCCGGCCGCTGGTCGCCTGCGGCCGGGCAGTCACAGTGCACTGCTGGGCGCCGCGCGAGCTGCTGATGGCGAGGTACCGGGCACGGGCGGCGGAGCGCCATCCCGGCCACCACGACCTCGCGCGGCTGGACACGGACCCGCCGTGGCTGAGCCCCCCGGCGACCGAAGCGCCGGAGCTGGGCGTGCCCTGCCTTCGCGTGGACACCGCCGCTCACTGGGACCAGGCTGCCATCGTGGCCTGGGTGCGGGCGAACCTGACCGGTCGGCGACTCTGAGAAGATCGCGAGTCGATCGCCGAAGTGCGCGATCGACTGCTCGTCACTCTCGTTGGAGAGAGGGGCGACCGGGGATCGCTTTTCCCGGGACGGCGGCGACAATGCTGCCATGACCATGTCCGCCTCCGCCTCCGCTCCCGAGCCCGACCTCTACAGGGATTTGGGCGGCATGGACGGCTGCCGGCGGCTCGCGGCGGCCTTCTATCGCCGGGTGGCCCGGGACCCGAGCCTGCGACCGATGTTCCCGTCGACCTTCGACCGCCCGATCGAGTCGCTCGCGCTCTTCCTGGCCCAGTTCCTGGGCGGTCCGGCCGACTACGCGGAGCGCCGCTGGTGGCTCAGCCTGCGCGACGCGCACAAGCGGTTCCGGATCGGGGCCGCCGATCGCGACGCCTGGCTGCGCAACATGCGGCTGGCCCTCGGCGACGTGGCGGTGGCCGAGCCCCTGCGCGCGGCCCTGTTCGCGTTCTTCGAGTGGTCGTCGGTCCGCTTCGTCAACCGTGGCGCCGCGGTGTCCGCCGCCCCGGGGCCGGTCCCGCCCACCGCCCTGCCCGCCTTCGAGGAGCTGGACCGGCGCTGGGCCGAGCAGCTCGCCGTCGAGCAGGCCGTGGCCGCCGTGCGGAAGGGCGAGGCCGCGCGCGTGCTCGCCCTTGCCGCCGGCCCCGCCATCACCGCCCGCGTCGCCGCCGACCCCGCCGGCCTCCTCAGTCTGCTGGAGCTGATGCTCGCCAGCGGTCGGCCCGAGCTGATCGAGCAGGCGCAGGCGCGGCTCGAACGGGACCCCGAGCTGGTGCGCGGGAGGTACCAGCGGGGCCGCACGCTCCTGCACGGAGCGGCCGTCGCCGGCAGCGTGAGCACGGTGAACCTGCTGCTCCGCCTGGGTGCGGACCCCAACGCGACAGACCACGGCGGACATGCTCCGCTCTACGCCGCCGGCAACGAGTGCGGCACGGAGGCGGGCGCCGCCGTGGTCAAGGCGCTGGTCCAGGCGGGCGCCGAGGTCGACGCCGACGGCGGGGTCAAGCGCTGCACGGCGCTGCACATGGCGGCCCGGCGCGGCTTCGTCGCGTTGGCCGGCGCCCTGCTCGACTGCGGCGCGGACATCGAGGCCCGGGACAGCCAGGGCGACACGCCGCTCCGGCGGGCCGTCAACTGCGGCCGGCCGGAGGTGGCCGCGCTCCTCCTGGCCCGGGGCGCCGACCCGCACTCCGTGGGCAGCCGGGGCCTGACCCCGGTCCTCAGCGCGCGGTCGCCCGCGATGAAGCGCGTGCTGGAGGCGGCGGCCACCGGCTGAGCGGCCGGCTCAGGCGCTGATGGACAACCTCGGCGCCGGCACCCTGGAGCGGTTCTTTCCGGGGGCGGTAGCTACCCGGTGCGGCGCAGCCAGAGCATGCCGGCATCCCGACGGTAGCCGAGCGCGTCGTTCACGGCCAGCATAGGTGCGTTGACGGCGTTGTTCTGGGTCCCCAGCCAGCGACGGCCGCGGTG
>DASYBH010000001.1:0-6275 GCA_036500885.1 Candidatus Dormiibacterota bacterium | reverse complement strand
GAGGCAAGTCGACGGCAACTACATCAGGTTTGTTATGCGCGGCCGGTGTGGGAGCGGGCGGACGCGGCGGTGTGGATCGACCTGCCGCGAACGCGGCGCCAACGCGCGGTTGGCGCACCTGGAGGCCACCTGGCTGCTGGGCGAGGTGCTGGCACCCGCACGAGAAGCAGACTCCTCCCTCCAGGTGGCCGCCACACGATGGCCACGCTCGTGCTTCACGAGACGAAGGAGATCAAGCTCGTTGCGATCCGGCTCGGCCACGCGAACGAGAAGAAGGGCCTCTCGGAGAGAGGCCCTTTCGTATTGGTGAAGCTAATTGCGGGGGTCGGATTCGAACCGACGACCTTCGGGTTATGAGCCCGACGAGCTGCCGCTGCTCCACCCCGCGAAGCAAGTATACCGCCGGGGGTTGGCGGCGTGCCGGTCAGCCCAGGAGCATGTGGCGCAGCGCGTCGAACGGGCTCCCCGAGCTGGACGAGGCCGGCTTCTGCTTCGCGGCGACCGGCGCCGGCGTCGCCGGCGGCGGGGTCGCGATCAGGTAGAGCTTCTCGTCGCTGCGCGCGTAGCCGTCCTTGCGGGCCTCCTCCTCGGCCGCGGCGCCGGACGAGACGGCGGCGATGTCCTTGCGGTACTGGTCGTTCGTCGCCCGCAGGGCCGCGTTCCGGTCGCGAAGGTCGGCCGACTGGCGGCTCAGCGACTGGTTCAGCGAGATCTCCTGCGCCAGCGAGCCGACCATCCAGAGGCCGATGACCGCCATGGCCGCGAGGAGGAAGGTCTGGTGCGACAGGCGCACCCGCTTGTCGAGGATGCCGTTGCTGGCTGATGCTCTGCGTTGGCGCATGGAAGAACTTGAAGTGATGACGGCCGATATTCGACAAAGGCGAATATAACATCCGCCCCTTCGGCTGCCAATGGGAGAGTTGTCCCCCCGCCATGGGAGGGGGTCAGGACTCGCCGGTCCGCCGCCAGGCCTCGGCCAGCTCGGCCGCGTCCAGGTCCGCGATGCGCGCGTCGCGGGAGCGCAGATCGCGGTCCAGTGCCGCGAACCGGTCCCGGTACCGCTGCCCGGCCGCCCGCAGGGCGTCCTCGGGGTTGACGTCGCGCCGCCGCGCCAGCCCGACCACCGCGAGCAGCAGCTCACCGGCCGCCCGGAACGCCTCGTCAGGGCCCTCGGCCGCCTCCAGCACGCGCGCCTGCTCCGCGATCGCACGGGCGGCGCCCTCCGCCGGCTCGGGATCGAATCCGACGCGGGCGGCTCGCTTCTGCATGGCGGCCGTCCATGCCAGCGCGGGCAGCGACGACGGCACCCGGTCCAGCGGCGTCTCCTCCGCCCGCCCGGCCCTGGCCGCCTCCTCCGCCTTGCGCTGCTCCCACAGCCGGAGCACGTCCTCCGCGTCCGCCACCTGCTCACCCGCGAAGACATGGGGGTGGCGGGCCACCATCTTGGCCGCCGCCGCCTCGGACACGCGGACGGCGTCGAAGCGGCCCTCCTCCTCGGCGATCGCGGAATGCATCGCGACCTGGAGCAGGACGTCGCCCAGCTCCTCCAGCATCTTGGCGTCGTCCAGGCCGCGGTCGATCACCTCCAGGAGCTCGTGCGCCTCCTCCAGGAGGTACGGCCGCAGGGACTCGTGCGTCTGCTCGCGATCCCAGGGGCAGCCGTCCGGCGCTCGCAGCCGGCGCGCGATGTCGAAGATGGCCCCGACGCCGTCCGCGTACGGCCGCTCGGCGCCGGGCTTCGGCTCAGCCATTGCCGGCGCCCACCGCGGCGGTCTCGTAGAGCTCGGCCATCGCGTCCAGCAGGTTCATGAGCTCGTCCCTCCAGCCCTCGCCCTGCCGCCGCAGCAGCAGGCGGTTCGGGCGCACGCGCAGGCGGCCGCTGAAGCGACGCTCCAGCGTCTCGACGTCCAGCAGCCGCTCGGGGTCGACCTTGATCGCGGTGTCGTGGCCATCGGTCGCGATCAGCCGCAGCCCCAGGCGCTGGCCCTTGAGCTTGACCCTCAGCGAATACACGAGGTTGCCGAGCTGCGCCGGCGGTGGGCCGTAGCGGTCGCGCAGCGAGCGCAGCACGCTGTCCAGCTCCGCCTCGTCCTCGGCCGCGGCCAGCTGCCGGTAGGCGTCGAGGCGCAGCCGCTCGTCGCGGATGTACGAGCGGGGCACGAAGTGGTCAAGGGGGAGGTCGATGCTCAGCTCCGGCGTGGACAGCACGTCGCCGACGCGGGCCTCCTCCCCACCCGAGCGCAGCTTGGAGACCGCGCCCTGCAGCATCTGCAGGTACATCTCGAAGCCGACCGACGCGATCGCGCCGTGCTGCTCCACGCCCAGCAGGTTGCCGGCGCCGCGGATCTCCAGGTCGCGCAGCGCGATCTTGAAGCCCTGGCCCAGCTCGTGCAGCCCGGACATCACGTCCAGGCGCTTGTCGGCCGCCTCGGTCAGGGACCTGGTCGGGTCGTAGAGGAAGTACGCGTACGCTCGCTTGCCCGCCCGGCCCACGCGGCCGCGCAGCTGGTACAGCTGGGACAGACCGAACCGGTCCGCCCGCTCCACCACCATCGTGTTCACGTTGGGGATGTCGAGGCCGGACTCGATGATGGTGGTGCACACCAGCACGTCGTGCTTCCCCGAGGCGAAGTCGACCATCACCCGGGCGAGGTCGTCCTCCTCCATCTGGCCGTGGCCGACCGCGAGCCGCGCCCTGGGCACCAGGTGGCCGATCCGCTGGGCAGCGCGATCGATCGTCCGGACGCGGTTGTGGACGTAGTACACCTGGCCACCCCGATCGAGCTCCCGCTCGATCACCTCGGCGACGAGCTTGTCGTCGTCCGCCGTCACGTACGTCTTGATCGGCTGCCGGTCCTCGGGCGGGGTCTGGATCACGCTCATGTCGCGGATGCCGAGCACGGCCATGTGCAGCGTCCGCGGGATCGGCGTGGCCGAGAGGGAGAGCACGTCCAGGTTGGCCCGCATCCGCTTGAAGCGCTCCTTCTGCATCACGCCGAAGCGCTGCTCCTCGTCGATGACCAGGAGGCCGAGGCGCTTGAACTTCACGTCGCGCTGGAGCAGGCGGTGCGTGCCGATCACGATGTCCACCGCCCCCGCCTTGACCCCGGCCAGCGTCCGCTTCTGCTCGTCCTCGGTCCGGAAGCGCGACAGCACCTCGATCGTGGCCGGGTACCGCTTCAGCCGCTCCCTGAAGACCTGGTAGTGCTGCTGCACGAGCACGGTGGTGGGCGCCAGCAGCGCGACCTGGCGGCCGCTCATCACCGCCTTGAACGCGGCGCGCAGCGCCACCTCGGTCTTGCCGAACCCCACGTCGCCGCAGAGCAGGCGGTCCATCGGCCGGTCGGACTCCATGTCGCCCTTGATCTCGGCGATCGCCTGCAGCTGGTCGGGCGTCTCCTCGTACGGGAAGGACTCCTCCAGCTCGGCCTGCCACGGCGTGTCCAGCCCGAACGCGAAGCCGGGCTTCGCCTCCCGCCTGGCGTACATGCGGAGCAGGTCCTCCGCCACGTCCTCGACACTCTTGCGCGCCCGCGACCGCGCCCGCTCCCAGTCCCCGGTGCCGAGCCGGTGCAGCGGCGGCCGCTCCTCGGAGCCGCCGACGTACTTCTGGATGCGGTCCAGGCTCTCCACCGGCACGAAGAGCTTGTCGCCCTCGGCGTACTCCAGCTCGAGGTACTCGCGCTGGATCGTGCCGCCCAGCTCCGGGTCCTCGGCGTCGATCAGGCGCATGCCGTTGAAGCGGGCGATGCCGTGGTCGACGTGGACCACCAGCTCGCCGGGCTGGAACTCCAGGTGCAGCGTGACCTCGCCCCGCGTCGACCGTCGCGAGGGACGCGCCGTCATCCGCCGCACGCGACCGAACAGCTCCGCGTCGCTGTAGAGCTGGACGCCGAGCTCGTCGTTGCGGCAGCCGGACGAGAGGTCGACGTCGGCCCGATAGAGGCCCGGCGACCGCGCGAGGTCGGCGTCCAGGTCCACCTCGGCCGGCGTGACGCGCACCCCGGCCTCGCTGAGCAGCGCGTCCACGCGCTCGCCCTGCTCACTGGCCAGCACCACCACGTTGCTCCGTGCGGCATCCGCGAGCTCGATCACGGCGCGCGGCCTGCCGACCAGCGGCTCCAGGTCCCGCCATCCGAGGTCCACCGCCCCGTCGACCTCGGATGCCATCGCGCTCAGCACCGACAGGCCGGACCGGTCGAGCTCCGCGAGCCGCTCGACCCGCACCATCGGCGGCACGAACCCGCGCGGCAGCTCGCCGTCTCCCGCCTCCGCCTCCGCGAGCATCAGGGTCTCGTCCTGCAGCTCCCGGGCGTCCGCGAGCTGCCGCTCCGGCTCCAGGTCGACGACGACTGCGTTCTCGGGCAGGTGGTCGAGCAGCGACGGCAGGCGCTCCTCGAGATAGGCGCCGTACAGCTCGACACCCGGGAACGCCGCGCCGGCCGCCAGCCGCTCGAGGTCCTCCTCCCACTCGGAGCGCACGTCCGAACGCAGCGCCTCCAGCGCGGCCCCCGACCGGAGCGCGGCGACCGCGGCGCCGCCTCGCTCGGGCCCGAGCAGCAGCTCCCGACCCGGCCGCACCGTCACCTGGGGAGCGGCCATCACGGAGCGCTGGTTCTTGGGGTCGTACAGCCGGAGCGTCTCCAGCTCCGTCCCGAAGAACTCGGCGCGCACCGGGGCGCGGGCGGCCGCGGGGAAGACGTCCAGGATGCCGCCCCGGAGGGCGAACTGCCCGGCGGTCTCGGCCAGCGGCTCGCGGGTGTATCCCAGCTCCACCAGGCGGGCCGCGAGCTCGGTCGGGTCGGCCTCCAGGCCGGGCCTCAGGACGATGGTCGTCGCCGCGAGGTCCTCGCGGCCAACCGTCGTCCGCATCATCGCCCGGCGGGACGAGACCACCACGCAAGGCTCGCCCGACCCGCTCGCGGCGGCCGCCAGCGCGGCCAGCGCCTCCAGCCGCAGTGAGACCGTCTCGTCGAACGCCGGGGGACGATCCAGGAAGGACACCGTCACCTCGGCGAAGTGGTAGACGGAGGGGCGCCCGGCCAGCCAGAGACGCAGCTCCCCGATCGAGCGGGCCGGACCCGGGCAGAGGACCAGGGTCGGCCGGCCGGCCGCCGCCGCGCCGCGGGCCACGGCGGTCACCAGCACGGACCAGGCGGAGCGCGGCAGCCGCCCAGCGCGCAGCGCGGCGCCGGGCTTCGCCAGCCACTCCCGCAAGGCTCCGTCGAACGTGCGTTCCCACAACGCTGTCACGTTAGCTCCTCGCAACCCAGGGATCCAGCCCTGTTGTAAAGATCCATCGCCCGGGTCAGGCCCTCGGTCACCGCGGTCTCGAGCGCCGACGCCACGCCCCTGGTCACCACGTCAAGCACCTCGGCCTCACGGCGCGAGAACCGGCCCAGCACGTGGCTCACGCCGGCGCCCGAACCCGGCGCGTGCTGCTTGCCGACGCCGACGCGAAAGCGCACGAAGGCGTCGCTGTGGAGCGAGGCCATGATCGATCTGATCCCGTTGTGGCCGGCCGCGGAGCCCCCCACGCGGAGGCGCAGGCGGCAGAGGGGCAGGTCCATCTCGTCGTAGACGACCCAGATGCTCTCGGGGCCCACGTCCAGGTCCCGCGCCGCCTCGAAGACGGCTCTCCCGCTCAGGTTCATGAACGTGTGCGGCTCGAGCAGCCAGACGCGCCGGCCGGCCACCACCCCGCACCCCATCCGCGACCGCCAGCGCCGGCGCGAGAGATCGATCCCGGTCCTGGCGGCGAACGCCTCCAGGCACGCCCACCCCAGGTTGTGCCGGGTGTGCGCGTACTCCGGCCCCGGGTTGCCGAGGCCGACCACGATCAGGTCGGAGTCGGGGGTCTGCTCGGGAGTGGGCATGGGCATGGCTGGGCCTCCGGCACGAAGCCGCGACCCGCTCCGAATTGTACGGGGCGCCGGCCCGGGCTCAAAAGCGCCCGGACCCATGGACTGGCCGGCCGCTTCCTCAGCGGCCGCGGGCGCCGGTATCCACCGACGCAGCGCAGCGATGGCCTGGGGAGCGCGTACGCGGTGGATACCGGCGTCAGGCGGGTCGTGGCATGCTCGAGCGGTCGTTCGGTACTTCCCCGAATGCCACGACCCCCGGATGCCGTCAGGGCCGAAGAGCGAAGCGTGCCTTGATGGCATCCGTTCCGGGGGGGTGTCCCCCCAGATAAGCGCGCCCGAAGTCACCGGCACAACCTCTGAATACCTGCTCAGGACCGTCAGAGCCGGCCGGGAGCGAGCGTCAGCCCGGAG